>NZ_JCAMOP010000027.1:0-133881 GCF_059512345.1 Bradyrhizobium sp. Unk1 | reverse complement strand
CGAGGGAATCACAATTGACGAATTACGCAACAGGCCCCTTGTGGGAGAAGGTGGCGCGAAGCGCCGGATGAGGGGTTCTATCCGCGAACTCAGAGGTTCGCTTGCGGAGACAACCCCTCACCCGTCTCGCCGCTATGCGGCGAGCCACCCTCTCCCACAAGGGGAGAGGGCAAGAGGCGACCTCACGCCTTGAAGAACGCGAGCAGGTCCGCGTTGATGGTTTCGGCGTGCGTGGTCGGCATGCCGTGCGGAAAGCCCTTGTAGGTCTTGAGCGTGCCGTTCTTCAGCAGCTTGGCCGACAGCGGCGCGGAATCGGCGTAGGGAACGATCTGGTCGTCGTCGCCGTGCATCACCAGCACGGGCACGCTGATCTTCTTCAGATCCTCGGTGAAATCGGTCTGCGAGAACGCGACGATGCCGTCGTAATGCGCCTTCGCGCCGCCCATCATGCCCTGGCGCCACCAGTTCTGGATCACCGCTTCCGACGGCTTTGCGCCGGGACGGTTGTAGCCGTAGAACGGGCCCGCGGGGAGATCGCGATAAAATTGCGTGCGGCTGGCGGCGAGCTGCCTCTGGAGATCGTCGAACACGCCCTTCGGAAGGCCGCCCGGATTGGCCGCCGTCTGCACCATCAGCGGCGGCACCGCCGAAAGGATCGCGGCCTTCGCCACCCGGCTCTCGCCGTGACGCGCGATGTAGTGCACGACTTCACCGCCCCCGGTGGAGTGGCCGACATGGATGGCGTTCTTGAGGTCGAGATGCGCCGTCACCGCCGCGAGATCGTCGGCATAGTGATCCATGTCGTGGCCGTCGGCGACCTGCGACGAGCGGCCGTGGCCGCGGCGGTCATGGGCGATGACGCGGTAGCCCTGCGCAACGAAAAACAACATCTGCGTGTCCCAGTCGTCGGCCGACAGCGGCCAGCCATGGCTGAACACGATCGGCTGGCCCGAGCCCCAATCCTTGAAAAAGATCTCGACGCCGTCTTTGGTGGTGATGGTGGGCATGAATGGCTCCTTCAGTGAAAATCGATCCGGGGCTCGCAAAACGCGAACCGGCAATCCGGAGATGGTCGGGCGATGTCACGAGGTCGATGCCGCGCACCGACCGTGAACGTGCGATCAGGCAAACGTCATCGGCTTGTAGCGGCGCCAGGCGCCGATGGTCAGCACCACGAAGAACACCAGCACGATGCCCTGCACCACGGCGAAGACGGGGCCTCCCGGCGGATTCGGCGGCACGGCAGGCGCGAGCGCGGCGAGCGCCGGCACTTTCAGGAACGACTGGATCACCAGCACGAAGACGTTGAAATAGAGCGAGATCATCGCGGTCACGATGTAGACGGGACGCCAGACCCCTTTGAGCTTCATTCCGTAGAGCGCGAGGCAGGCGATCGCGAGCAGCACCAGCGAGATGCCGGCGATGATGTACGAGGGCAGCAGCTCCTTGAACGGAAACAGGAAGCCGGTGACGTTGGTGAGGATCGTGAACAGCAGGAAGATCGCGGTGAGGCCCGGCATCGACTTCGACCCGAGCAGACCGAACATCACGACCAGGCCGGCGACGATGCCGATCAGGCTGATGATGACATGGACCAACGTGAAGGCGGGCAGGCTCAACCCAAGAACCACGGCATCTCTCCTACTCTCTGCATTGAGATCAGGCGATTGATATTACGGTCCTCATCGGATGGCTACATACGCGATGTCACAGACTCGTGCGGAGCCATGCGCCGTCGTGCGAATCGACAAACGCACGACCGAATTTTTTGCAGTGCTGTCACAAACGACGACAGTTTGTAGCCCGGATGGAGCGAAGCGAAATCCGGGGTTCTCGCGTGTGGATAGTGTCGTCCCGGATTACGCTGCGCTCCATCCGGGCTACGAGCCCTCAGGTCTCCGACGAAAGTTGGATCACACTTCCTTGGTGTCGAAGATCAGCAGATCGGCGCCGCCGCTGGCGAATTTCGGCACGTCGCCTGCGGCCGCCTTGCCCGCGTCGCTGCCGAAGGCCTTCTGGATGTCGCCCACGCTGTCGAAGCTGAGAATGGCGACGAGGTGGACGCCCGATGGTCCGGCGGGCGAGCCGACTGCGCCCGTGCTGACGGCGTATTTCTTCAGGCCGGGAAGTTTCTTCGCGAGCGGAATGTGGGTCTCGGCATAATGCTTGTCGAAGGCGGCAGCGTCCTTGGGCGTCTTGTAGAGCACGACGAGTTCGGCCATTTGGTCCTCCCTTGTGAATCTTTGTTCTTCCACGCGCGATTGGCTCGCGAGAGGGGATAGTCTGTGGGACACGTCAGGATGGCAAGCCTCATTCGACTTGCCATTCCCTTGTCTTGTCCTTGACTTATTGTTTGAGCACGATCTTGTCGGAAAACCGCTTCACACTTTTCCGGATCGTGCTTTAGAGCGCCGGTTTTGCGGCGTCGCCGAGATAGCCGTGCAGGGAGGCCACGACCTGCGCGCCCTCGCCGATGGCACCGCCGACGCGCTTGACCGAGCCGGAGCGGACGTCGCCGACCGCGTAGACGCCGGGCACCGAGGTCTCCAGCGGGGCCACCAGCCTGCCCTGGTTCAGCTCGGACTGCGCGCCCGTCACGACGAAGCCGCCGCGATCGAGCGTGACGCCGCAGCCGTCGAGCCAGCTGGTGGCGGGATCGGCGCCGACGAACAAAAAGAGATTCTTGATGGCGGCGGAGTCCTCGTCATCAGACAACCGGCTCTTCCAGCGGATGCGCCGCAGCAGCGTGGCCTCGTCGCCCTCGAGCGCGGTGATCTCGGTATTGAACATCAATTCGATGTTGGGTGTCGCTTCGATGCGCTCGATGAGATAGCGCGACATGCTGGCCCCCAGGCCACCGCCGCGGATGATCATCAGCACCTTCTTGGCGTGCCCCGACAGGAACACGGCCGCCTGTCCCGCCGAATTGCCGGCGCCGACCAGGGCGACCTCGTCGCCGGCGCAGAGCCGCGCCTCGACCGGAGAGGCCCAATACCAGACGCCGCGGCCCTCGAACTTGTCGAGGTTCTCGATCTCGGGGCGGCGATAACGCGCGCCGCTCGCAACCACGACTGCGCGCGAACGCAGGGGATCGCTGCCGTCGAGCGTCACCGCAAAGGCGCCGTCCCTGCGCGTGCAGTCGAGCGACTTCACCGTGACCGGGATCATGATGTCGGCGCCGAACTTCTGCGCCTGGTTGAACGCGCGCGCGGTCAGGGCCAGGCCGGAAATGCCGGTCGGAAAGCCCAGATAGTTTTCGATGCGCGCGCTGGCGCCGGCCTGGCCGCCGAAGGCGCGGGTGTCGAGCACGGCAACCGAAAGCCCTTCGGACGCCGCATACACGGCGGTCGCCAGCCCGGCGGGTCCGCAGCCGACGATCGCGACGTCGTAGATGCGGTCGTTGCGGGGGCCGCCGATCATGCCGATCGCGCGCGCAACCTCGGTTTCGCTGGGGTTGCGCAGCACCTCGCCGCTCGCCGCGACGACCAGCGGCCAGTCTTCCGGCTTCGGCGAATAGCGCGCGATCACCTCGGCGGCGTCGCGGTCACGTTCGGGATCGAGCAGATGATGCGGCTGGCCGTTGCGGGTGAGGAAGCCCTGCAAGCGCACCACGCCGGCCGAATGCGAGGGTCCGATCAGCACCACACCGCCGACGCCGGCCTGAAGCAGATTGACCCGGCGCAGGATCAGCGCGCGCATGATGCGCTCGCCGAGCTCGGCCTCGGCGACCAGCAGCGCACGCAGGCGGGGCGGCGGCAGCAGCAGCGTCTCGACCTCGCCTTCGGCGCGGCCGTCGACCAGCGCCGGCCGGCCCGAGAGCTGGCTGAGTTCGGCCAGAAATTGCCCCGGCCCCTGGTCGATCAGCGGCGTGACATTGCCGAGCCCGTCGCGCTGGGTGATGGCGACGTGGCCCTTCAGAACGACGAACATGCCCGGCCCGGGCTTGCCGGTCTCGAACAGGAATTCGCCGTCGGCGTAAGTGCGGACCTCGCCGAAATTCCGCATGCGCTCGATCTCGGCCGATGTCAGCGCGGGAAAGGTCTGCTCGGGGCGTGTGAATCGCGACATCTGCGCGTCACCATCGTTTCGTTGCTGCTCGTCCTGCCCCATTGCCACGTCCATGCACTCCAAAAATTCTAATCGCCAGTCTTCAATCGCCAGTCTTGCCGGCGGTCCCCTCATCTAGGGAAGCATCGTCATTCTGCGAGGGGTCGGTGATTGCGGCGCGTTCGCGCGCCTGCACCTTCCGCCGCTTCAGGTTTTCACGCAGCGCCGATTTCAGCCGGTCGTCCCGCGCCCCCCTCGCCTGTCTCGTGCTCTTGTCGTTCTCGTCAGCCATCAGCGGTCCATACCAGCGATCCGCGATAACATGCCCGGAGAATGCGGCAGCTCAAGAGGCCCCTCGCGATCCGATCGTGCGAAAGTCGAAAATGGGCCGAATGCCATGCCGCGGCCAACTGGCCAGTTGGCCGGGGATATCGGAACCGAAATCGGCGGAAAGTCGGTACTTTCACCTGAAAACGGGCATTTTGGCCCCGATATCGACCCGATTTTCTCGTTTTGGCGGAGCTAGCAAGCTTGCACAGGAGGGGGGCTTGTGGCAGATATCGGCCCGCTTGGTAGGCCCCCTTGGCGGCCGATTCTTATCCCAGCACATGCTGCCGTAGCTCAGTGGTAGAGCACTCCATTGGTAATGGAGAGGTCGACAGTTCAATCCTGTCTGGCAGCACCATCCATCGTGTTGGGAACATTGATTTTATTGAAATTTCGGTCCTGAGTGCCACACGAAAGTGCCACACAGACCATGGTTTCTCTGAAATTTTCGATGTCCAAGCGCGCAGGCTCCATTGTTCCCCAATTCCGCATTCGCACTCCAACTAAGATCGTCGACCGACTGCGCGGCAAGCGCGTGTTGCTCAGCATCGGGAGCCCGGACCATCGCCCGTGCGTAAAGACGGTGGCGATCGGAAGCGACATTGCATTCAGTCTTGAGACAGAAGACAAAACGATCGCAGAGGCGCGGCAGGCGAACGCTCTGGATCACTTCAGGCGTTTGTTCGAGCTGACCGAAGCAGACCCGATCCACTTATCTCACAAGGATTTGGTTGCGCTCAGCGGTGAGACCTATCGACTCTATCAGGAGATCCACAACAACGAGCCCGGCGAGCCGAACGCCTGGATGTACCATAAGGCGCTCAGCCGTGCGGTACTTGAGGGCCGGATCGCGACTGCACCACCAGCCACGCTAGTGCCGAATGAGGCGAGCGCCGCTATCGAGTTATTTGGAAGTGGAGACCTGACCGCCGCAATAAATGATCTCCCCGTCGATCAACACGACGCGATCGAGGACCGGTTTGGGCTTCTCGCTGATTGGGTCTTAATTCGACATCGCATCAACCTCGATGCGGGTGACCGACGACGCTTCCTGCGTCTCGTGGGGATGGCAAGCCTCGATGCGGGCTGGCAGTTACGCCGAAACGCGGAGGGCGACTATTCGCCCGATCCTCAGGCTCAACGCTTCCCCCCGATCGAAACCGTCACGGCGGTCAAGCCGCGACAGACGATCACCGGCTTGTTTGAACTGTGGTGGGCTGAGGCCAAGGCCGTAGGACGTGCTCAGAGCACCCATGACGCCTATCGGGGCGCCATAGACAGATTGGTGAAACACCTGGGACATGACGATGCGGGCCGCGTGACCGATGCAGACATGATCGCGTTTAAGGATGCGCGATTGAAGATCGTGAGCGTCAAGACCTTGCGGGACGGTGATCTTCCGGGAATCAGGTCCGTGTTCGGCTGGGCCGTCGACAATAAGAAGCTATCCAAGAACCCAGCCAACGCGATCAAGATCAAGGCAGAGAAGAAAACGCGGACCCGATCAAAAGGCTTCACTGACGATGAAGCCAAAGCGATATTCGTTGCCTGTCTTGGCTATCAGCGAAAACCGAAAGAGGATGCGCGGACCGCCGCCGCGAAGAAGTGGGGTCCACTAATTGCGGCCTATACCGGATGCCGGATTGCTGAAGCACTCCAACTCCGCAAAGAGGACGTTCGCAAAGATTCCAAGCATCACATATTCGATTTCAATCCGGCCGCAGGGTCCATCAAGTCAAAATCGTATCGGTTGGTGCCCGTGCATCGCCACTTGATCGACCTTGGCTTTCTCGACTTCGTCAATGAGTCCGGTGACGGCCCGCTGTTCGCGAAGGGGGCGTACAAGCGCGTCGTAGATTTCGTGCGGACAGTCATCACCGACGAACGAGTGCAACCGAACCACGGCTGGCGGCACCGCCTCAAGACGATCGCCCGAAATCTCGGGCTGGATCACCGCGTCGTCGATGCCATTCAGGGGCACGCCCCGCGAACGGCAGGCGAGGATTATGGGGACGTGACGACGCTGGCAATGGCCCGCGTGATTGCCGCTATACCGCGGATCGCGGTCGATACCGCCGCGCGTGATCGCCGTAATACAACTCCTTCCCAGAAGGTTCGATTACCGCGAAGTAGCCGCCCGCAGCGAGGCGCCTGAGCGCACCTCGCACTTGGCCGAGAGTGAGACCGGTTCGACGGCAAATTTCCGGATGCGAAATCTGCGCGTCTCCCCGCTTGGTGTCGAGTGAGTCAAGCAACACTTGAGCAACTGTGCGATCCGCCGGCCGCATGTTCTGATCGTTCGCAATCTCCTGCATCAACATTAGCAAGCACCGCGCGCATTGGCAGTATCGAGGTAAATGACGGGGGTGGGGTTAGCGACCCATTCCCTGATGACGCGGGAGATTGGTATCAGGTCGGCCTCTCCGAAACGTATCTGGTAGACATAGTCGAGCGCGACCCAAAGATCGCGCACAGCGCCAGTGACGCGCTTCGGGTCCCTCGAAACAATGGCGAGGCCGTCACCGTCGAGCGAGCGAGCAACGCACAGTCCGTTTTCATGATTGATCGAATAACCGCGATAGTTCATTTAACAATTCCTTTGTGAACACCCGCATCATAGGTGCGCATTCCGATACGTCCATTTGCAGTTTCGAGTTCAAAATTGCGTTCGAGCAAGCGAGATGCTGGCCGTTGCTTTACGTCCGAGCTAACGGCCGGCCTTTCACCACGTCCACCTGCACGGAGCGGTTAGCTGTATTCGGATGCGGTGTCGTGGGTTCGCCAGTTCATGCTCTCGTCGATCCGGCGCTGCACCAGCGTTGCCACGGCTTCAGGATCGTGCTGGCCGGCATGGACCGTGAAGCTGTTATGGATGGTGTTTCCACTGCCCGCGCCGCCGCGAAGGCCAAGACTCGCGTCACCGTTGATGCGTTGCGGTACGTTCGCGGTTATGTCTGCCGGTGTCGGCACCTGCGAGGTAACACCCTGAGGCACGTTGACGCCGAGGCCGGAATTGCCGCGTCGGACCATCAAATTATGATCTGCATCGATCCAATGCTCCCGCACCGAGTCGCCGTCGTTGCCGGCCAGCATCTTCACCTGTAGCCGCCCGTTGTGCATGCGCGTCTCACCTGTCGCGAGCCCAACATGCCCGCCGGGCTGGTTGTAACCGCGACCGTTCGGCTGAAGTAGAACATCATTCCGCATGACCCTCGCGGGATCGATGGCACTACCATAACGCTGGAAGCTGTTCGCAACCGCGCTGCCGGTGCCTTGACCACCCGCCGCCTTGAGCGAGGCGTTGACGAATCTTGCGCACCAAGCGTTGGACCTGCCGCGAACGTCGGCACCGACATAGGAAGCAAGCATCCGGTAATCGCTATACTCATTCCGGCCTAGATAGCGTTCCCCAGCACCGACAGCATCACCAGTGCCGGCACTGCCGACGCCACCGGAGAGAGAGTTCATCTGCTTCGATACACCGGACTCCCAACCGCCATTCAACCCGTTCGGATCGTTCGCGGCTCCGGACGGCGCATAGCGCTTGGCCATAGCACCAAGGTCCCGACCAGCAGCGTTGTAGTTTTTCGCGACGACGCGGCCGGCAGCATCAATGCCGGCGTCGATACTCGGATAGGCCAGCTTCGTTCGGGAGCCGGTCTCAGGATTCATGAGTCCGGCGACGTTGTTATATCGGGTGTTCGATCCGTTTCCGGTTTCGTGCGCGATCACGCCAGCGAGCAGCGCGGGCGGAATGCCGTTCGCATTGGCAGCGGAAACGATCTTGTCGTAACTGCCAGCAAGCGGAGTGCCCGCGAACTTCTTTTCGAACGACGCTTTGTCGAGGCTGCCGCCACTGAGCGCTGAAGCCTTGCTGCCGATTGAACCAGTGACTTTTCGAGCGGCGTCAGTTCCATCCAAACTGCCGGAGAAGTCGGTTGAACCGGTGAAGCTCGACTTTTTGTACAAGCTGCTCCGGTGGTTTCGCTGGCGCTCCCGCCATTGCGTTGTGCTCTCGCCCGGCTGCTTCACATTGGCGTCTGGAACACCATCATTTTGATGACGCACAGCGAACATGCTCAGCAGCGCGACGGCTGCTGGAATGCCGCCGATGAACGCGAGAGCGTTTGCTAGTCCGGTGAGTCCGAGAGTGACAGCAGTCAGCACGGAGATGACTGGCGACAAGGCCGCCAAGGCAACGGTCAATCCGGTCAGTTGCGCGACAAGGTTGCCCATCTCCCGCGCATCGGCCGGATTCTTCCCGGTGAGGAATCCAAGCGCCGAAAAGGCGAACTTCAGTCCGTTAGCAAACTCGCGAATGCCTTCCGCGAAACCCTTACCGAACTCGCGCCACTTCGCGACGGTCCCAGCATCGAAATTCTCAGCGATGGACTTAACCGCCTCGCCCCAGTTCTTCAGACCGAAGCCCTCGCGAGCGCCGTCAATCAACGCTGCGAAATGTTCCTTGATCGAGTCAAAATTGAACGTATCAGTGAGGCTGATGATGGAGTCGCTAATCTGATCGAACCAAGTCTCAAGACCAGCGCCAACCTTTTCCCACATGAGACCCAGCGCCGCACTGATTGACGCCCATCGTCCTTGCATCGATCGGATCTTCAGCAACGCTGTCTTATCGAGGAAGCCGGGTTTGTTTTCGATGTCCTTCAGCACGTCCTTCAGCTTGTCTTTGCCGAGAACAAGAGTCAGAATTTCGTCCATCCACTCGCGACCGCCGATCTGCTTTGCGACCTTCGTTCGCAACCGCTCCGGAAGTTTCGCGAGATTGTCGAGAATCTGCTGAATGGCTTCCATCGGCCGTTCTCGCATGGTCTTGGCCATACCACTGCGGCCACCGAAACCGAGCGCGTTCGCGGCAGCGTTGAGGTCACTCGCCTGTTGGCCCCGGGCGGAGTCCGCGCCGGCGATCTGCGAAGTCAGGAACGACACGAATGTGCCAGCCTTGAAGGGTTGAATGCCGAGCGAAATGCCGGTGGAGTCGATCGCGGCTAATTGCTCCGGGGTCATCCGAGTTGTCGCGAGCGCGGACAGACTGCGGCGCATCGCCTCGATGATCTCGTTTCCGTCGGCAGCGGTGGCGTTGTTCGCGACCGCGACCGCATTCAGGATTTTGCTGAACCGGCCGGTGTCCCACGGCATCTGAGTCGAGAGACGACCGAGCAACTTGCCGACTGCCTCCGGGTTGACGTCGAGACCGGCCTGCGCCTTCAGAGCCAACTCAGCGAACTGGCCAGCGTACTCTTTGGCGACTCCGGCCTTCAGCCCTTCCACCGCCGTGTCGATGACCTTGGTGCTGCCGACGCCATACTTGATGCCGGCCTTGTCCGCGAAGTCCCGGCGAAGCTTCGCAACCTCGCCCTTGCCCAGGTCGCCGAACATTTGGGCGCGAACTTCAGCGGCTTCCACCTCCATCCGCTTCCTGATCGCGCTCGCTACACCAGCGCCCGTGATGGCCGCACCGGCTGCAACGGCGCGGATGTTTGGCGCGGGCAGGCGACCGACACCACCGCCGTAGGACCGGCCGGAGCTGGCCCGACGTTCCACGGCGGCGCTGCGTTCGACCTGGCGAAGGTAGTTGGACTCGAGACGTCCAAGACTGGCGTAGGTTCGCCGTGCGTCACTCAGGCGCTGAGAGTTCGCCTTAGCCCAGTCGGTCGCGTAGCTGCGAGCAGCGGACCGGGCGATGTTGCTCACGCCTCTCATCTGGTCTGCTGCTGCTTTCGCGGAACGATTAAACCCATCGAGAGCTGACATTCCGGCGCGGCCCATGCCGGACAGCTGGAAATTGACGCGCTTCGCGATGTCTTCGAACTTTTGGAGGTTGCCGAGCACGCGCTTGAGCACGGGCGAAAGTTCGTCGACGCCAGTAAGACGCGCTCGGATGTCGAGATTGTCGGACATGTGTTCCTTGTGGGTGTTGATGTTGGTGGGCAGCGCAGGGAAAGGGCCCTTTTGAAAACTGCGCTGGAAAAACGGTTTTGAATGCGCCCCGTCAAAAAAATCGACCGGTGGGGGCGAAAACGAATTGTACTTCAGAGGTGCGAAGTATGCGGGGGTCAGGCGAAGCCGGCGCCTATGCCAATAAAAAAACTCGCCTTCACCCTCCCGCGCTTTCGAGCGCTGGGAAACCTCTGCGGCTTAGAGCAGCAGCTCGATGTCGGTAGTGCTGGTGATGGTGCTCCGGCAGACAATGGAGAGCGCGAGGGCACGCGCCGGTCGTAGTCTTCGTGGCCGTCGCCATGGTGACGGATCACCCGGAACGGACGAGCAGCGTTGAGCGCTCCCCGTCGTGGACGCCACCCGCTTCAAATTCATGTTGCGCCCTCCTGGTTGCACTGTTACAAATCTATCAACGGACGTTGAAGTGATTGTAACAGCGCGGACCATGGCCCAGCACAACGGAAAGTTCGTAACTTACTACCGCGTCTCTACCGGCAAGCAGGGCAAGTCAGGTCTAGGCATCGATGCCCAGCGCGCTGCCGTCGCGGCCTACCTCAATGGTGGCGACTGGTCGATTGTCGCTGAGTTCACAGAGGTCGAGTCTGGGAAGCGATCTGATCGCCCCGCATTAGAGCAGGCATTGGCAGCGGCGAGGCTGCATCGCGCCGCCCTGGTTGTCTCCAAGGTCGATCGCCTTACGCGCTCTGTGGCCTTCCTGTCGCGATTGTTAGAGGCCGGCGTTGATGTACGGTTTGCGGACCTCCCTGTTGTTGAAGGCGCGACCGGTCGCTTTCTTCTGCAACAGATGGTGGCCGTAGCCGAGCTTGAGGCCGGCATGATCTCCGCTCGCACCAAGGCCGCGCTGGCAGCGGCCAAGAGGCGCGGCAAGAAGCTCGGTGGCAATCGTGGCGTTGTTCCTGATGCCAAGATGCAGGAGGCGTCTAGGAGAGCTCTGAACGCGCGTTCCGCGGCACGGGCGGCCGATATCTCCCCCGTCATTCGGGAGCTACAGGCTACCGGCAAGACAAGTTTGCGCGCAATCGCAGAAGGGCTAAACGAAAAGGGCATCCCGACCAGCCGGGGAAATGGCCAGTGGTCCGCGGTTCAGGTCTCTCGGGTCCTAGAGCGGCTCGCATAGAGAAATCATCGGAAGGCCTTGCAGCTCCCGCCGCTGGCGAGGTAGCCAGACGGACACGCCTTGCCATCGATCTTCGGCATCGCTCGCGGCGTGTCGGCACGCAGTGCCTCGCACTTGTCGCCAAGACCAACATAGCCGGTTGGACAAGCCCCCGTGCGCTGGATGCGCTCGCGGCCGTCGCGAGTCGGCGTAGGATACGGGCTTTCTGCCATAGCCAGCGTGAGGGATGGAGGCGCGGTGGCGAGAGCCGCAAAAGCTAAGAGCAGAGCTATCCGAGCATCAATCATTCCACCGCGCCTCAAATAGACGGCGGCGATGTCTGGAGAAACACAACAACCGCCGTCCGAAAAGATACATGATCTATTTAGGCGGCAAGCGTTGCTGTTGCCACCTCGCTCTCGAACTCTTCGAGCTTTGCACGAGCGGCCTTGAGAGTGGCCGCAGTTGCCGGCACGCTGGCTTTTGCGTGTTCATGTGCCTCGATTGCCGCCGCCACTTCCGCCTGAGCTGCTGCTAAGCGCTGGCCTCGTTCACGGGCGACGAGATGTCTAGTACGTTGCTCTCGCGCCTCGGGGGCGATCGCTTCGATAGCAGCACGGGTAGAGACTGCGCTTCGCAGTCGTCGATAATTACTCATTTCTGTTGTTCCTTGTTCCAAAGAGACTCGATCGCGGAGACTTCACCAGCGATCTCTCGAACACGCTCAGGATCGGCGAGCGGGTCTAATCGGGCAGCGACGAGGCGGTCCTGGAGGCCCTCAACACGTTGCTCTTGTGATGTGGCTGGGAAGTCGAGTAGCGGCAGGTACGTGCGCTCATTTCCAATTTCCTTCACGCTCTGCCATGTGCTGGGCCGTGATGCCGGCGGCTTTCGATCGGATTTCCGACCAGTCATCAGGTAGCGATCGCTGGCGGCGGCTGGCTGCCACCTCTTCACGCATCTGGCTGGTCAGGTTTCCCGGCTTCGTTTCAGGCTTGCCGTCGTTGAGGCCGGCGAATGCGCTGGGCATTCGGGTGTGCAGATCGCGAACGAAATCGGCCGGTGCAATTGAGCCCAGCCCAGGCATGTGGATCATGTTTTGGCTCGTGAGCGCACTGCCGGCGAGATCGATAGCCGCCTGCCGCATGGCTTCTGCATTCGGCTGGAAACCGAGACGCTTCGCCTCCGACGAGATCAGGTTTTCGAGATGATCGGTCATCAGGCAGCATCCTTGGACAGTTCGGCTTTACTGGCGTGATCCTTATTCAGCTCAGCCAAGATGACCCGGCGCAACCAAGAGGACTTCGCGATTAGCTCGGCCTTGGCAAGCCTTTCGATCGCATGGACAAAAGAGATGGGCAGCACGACGCCAAGCGTTTGTGTGGGCTCATGACGAGCCAGATCGAGATTGATCATGGTGGAACTCCTGGGAAAGCAGTAATTGCCGGCACCGCGTTACACGCGGTCCGGTGGATGTCAGTTGATGGGGGGAAGGGGAAGGGGTTGAATCAATGACGCCGCCAGCTTTGTCAGCTTGGCGGCGTTCTCCCAACGTGGCGAAAACACTATATACCCCCCGGGGGTATTGTCAACCCCTATTCGGTTCTGATGCGAACGAGCACAGACTGCGAGGTTATGTGAGTGAGTTTTAGGGAATTTCAGGCCGCGTTGAAAGGCCTTGTTTTACAGCCTTTTCAGCTCTTTTGCGTCGGAAATGATAATTCGTCTTAGAGGGGAGCATAAGTTCTGCCGCGGCGGCGATGAGGAAGCCCGGCGTATCAGTTTGATGTTTCAGTGCCGCTTTCCCAAAGAAGGGAGCCCGCCAGAGATCGTCCGAACGCTGCTGCCATCCTTTCCGCTCTTATGTGCCGCTCTTGGCTTGAAGGCTGACCGCTTGAATTTCGCAACAGCCCTACGACCGCGGTCTGTGTCTACGCACACCTTGCAGATGATCGCCGGGAACGTGACCTTAACACGCCCGCAGGCGAGGCACACCTTCGGGCGCTTAGCGGCAAACTTCGTGTCGTTTCTCATCGATCCTCCTTTGCAAAGCATGCTCCGACTCGCTGGCGTGGCTACCGGGCGCTGGGCAAGTAGGGCCATCTTGTGCCAACAACGCATGGACCGCTCGCGTTGGACCAACTAGGCCCCGCCGGCACCATGAGGTTGCCGGCGGGGGTGTGAGATTGGCTGATAGTCAGTTCGCGGGGCGGCTTAGTGTCCGGCTTGCTGGCTTACTGCCGTACAATCCGTCCCATGAGCTTCCTTTCGGCTGCCGGTAGGTCTCCCAGACCTTCTCCTTCAAGAGTCTGATAGGGGCTTTGTGAAATTCGCGCGGGGTGTCGCTCAGATAGCACTTAAGGCCGTACCGGACCGCCTGCAGGTCCTTTATCTTTCCGGCTCGTACCATCCCGACAAAGAGTTCGATGAACTCATCATGCTGCCGTGGCGGAGCCTTGTGCAGCATGTCCCAGACTCCCTCTCCGGCCTTCCGGCGTCTTTCTTCCTGTTCGTTCCGCTCGCTATCTTCATTCCGCTGCTCTTTGATCGACGGCTCGTCCTCCGTCCGGCTGTCAGTATCGCCCAGCTGGCTTTCGTTGACTTCCTCGTTGTCATTCGCCGCCTTGGCCTGAGCATCGCACTTAACATCCAAACCAACAGCCGGCACACGCGAGCCGCAGGCGCGCGCATTGTCGTTTAGGTTGGTTCGTTTCTCTCTGTTCGTTTCATCTGTTCTATTCGTCGGGTCCTGAACCCGACTGACCCGGGTTTCAGACCCTACCGACCCGGGTTTAGAACCCGACTGACCGCAGTCCTGAACCCGGCTGCCTTCCGTGTTGTTATCTGACCCGGGCCCAGAGCCCGACTGGAAAGCTTCGCTTCGAACATCAGCAAACTCATCATTGTCGTTTGCGATCCTGCCCGACTCTCGGAGCCGGTCGTACTCGGCACGGAACCATGGCATGATCGGGCAGATGCGGTGCGTGTTCTTTGCGCCGCCGCCCTTGGTTCGAACGATCTTGAAAGCTCCAACTTTTTCCACCTCGTTGAGACCGGCATTGATGGCCTTCGTTGACGTGGCGGAATATCCACTCTCGACAGCAATTACGGGGACGGAAGCCCAGGAACATCCGCGCTCGGAATTGTAGTGAGCGAGCGCGTTCATGGCGACCAGCTTTCCGGACTGTTTTAGCCTGTCAGTGAGCGCGATCACGACGAAGGCGCGCTTCTCATCAAGGAGATCGAGCTGATATTTGGGCTTTCGGGGATTTTGTGGCATGATGATCTTATCTATTAAAAGCTCTGCTTTAAGCCCTGGCGTTGGCGCGCTGGGGCTTTCATTTGGGTGTTTACTTTGTGGGGGCGTGAAGTTGTTGCAACCGTGCCGCGATGGCCCGCCGAACAAACTCCGATCGCGACAACCGCAGTTCGGTGCGCACCCGATCCAGCGCTGCGAGCTGATCGGCCGGCAGAACTAAGCCGATATAGCTTCGGGCGTTGTCGGGATTGAAGTGCATGTAAGTTCCCATAGTGGTCTTCTCCTAAAAAAAAAAGCCGCAGCGGATGCTACGGCCATGGGCGGACGGAAAAGGCCCCACCTCCGGCGGGGCCTTTGTTCAATTAAATAGCGATGTCAAAGATAAGATAGTGAGTCCTTGGGCAAAGTGCAAATTTTTGATCTTACGGGTCAATGCCTCAGGTGCTTGTCTCGAAGTTGACACAACCGAAGAAGTCAGGGATGCCCGCTAGGGTCGTCAGAGCAGCCGGTCCGGGTCCCGCCTCCGCTGATGCACTGTCGATAGGGACGCCGACGGCAAACTTCTTTGCCGGTATGCGAGAGGTGCGCCCTCTATCCCGCTACTCGACTGAGTGAGGCGGTCTTGGGATCGTAGACACAATCAGTGATCGTTCCGTCCCTGATCTTCTCGATCGCCTCGTCGACTACAAAAAGCGGTACCAGAAACCATTCGCGAGGGACAATCGGCTGACCAAACCGATCCTTGATCTCGATATCAAGCCGAGCCGGACCAAAGACTCGGTGGATGACATTTTCGAGACGGGTACGATTGATGTTGTACAACTCGTAAGTGGCTACGATTTCGACGTCCGCCATTAGAAATGTCGGATCCAGGCGAGCGTTGGCGATTCTCCGGGTGACATCGCCGCCGGTCACGCCGATTTTATGCAGGATATCACGATGAGCCGCGACAGTCGGATGATCGGATTTGCTCCGCAGGACGTAAACGCTGCCACTTGCGTCGTCATCAATAAAGCGAGATTGGGGGCGTGACATGACCGGCAAAGAACACCAGCCCACTTCGCATCTGAGGCTTGCGGATTTCATCCGACAAAACCAGCCCGCCATCATAAAGGAATGGACCGAATTCGCCCGGACGAGGACGCCGGCGAGCGACGGAATGTCGAAGCTGGCGCTCCAGGATCATATCGTCGACATCCTCAAGTTCGTGGCCAACGACCTGGAGTCCGAGCAAACTCCATCCGAACAGATGGACAAATCGCGAGGTCTGGCCGACAGCGACGGGCCATTTCGCCAGAGCGCAGCCGAGATCCATGCGGCGCTTCGTCTTGCGGACGGATTCGACATCGACCAGATGGTCTCAGAATATCGAGCCCTGAGGGCCAGCGTCGTCAAGCAATGGGCAGCCCATCAACAGAAGCTCGCCGGCACGGACCTCGAGGATCTCACACGGTTCAACGAAGCGATCGACCAAGCCGTAGCGGAGTCCGTCGCCCACTACACCAAGACCATCAACAATTCCCGGAATCTGTTCTTGGGGATCTTAGGTCACGACCTGCGAAGTCCCATAGGGGCGGCGTCGATGGCGGCCCAGTGGATGAAACGCGCCGGACCCACAGATCCGAGACACCCAAAGATGGTGTCCGATCTCGTCAGCACGACGGACCGAGCCAGCCGAATCCTCGACGACCTGTTCGATCTCACCCGCGCGTCTTTCGGAACCGACATCCCCGTCAAGAAAGCCCGAACCGACATGCTCTCGCTGTGCCAGTCGATCGTCAACGAACTGCGGAGCATACACGAAAAGCAGACGATCGATGTCACGCACGAGGGGGATTCGACCGGGCTTTGGGACGCCGCAAGGATGGGGCAGGTTTTGTCCAATTTGATCGGGAACGCGATCCAATACAGCGATGCATCCGGTCCCGTCACCGTGTCGATATCGGGGACCGATCCTTCAACGCTGGCCGTGAGTGTTCACAATGACGGTCCACCCATTCCCCCGCGAGCCCAGAAGACTATTTTTCAATCGTGGATGCGTGGCCAAGTCCAGGATACGGGTGAGCACTCGCATCTCGGGCTAGGACTCTACATCGCAAAACTTATCGTCGAGGCCCACGGCGGGGAGATCAACGTTGCCTCTGATGAAGCGACGGGCACGACATTCACAATTCGGCTTCCCCGAGCATAGGTTGTCCCACTGCGGCCGTTCCTACGATCCTCTTAGGGCAACCTCCGATCTGCGAGCGGCGCCCTCGGCGATGGCTGATCACGCTGCGCGAAAGAGGTCGGTATCGCTTTCGGCGAGTCGTGCGTGGGCAAATCAGTTGAGAAGGCGTAGGCTGGACCCATGGCTGATCAACACAGGAACTGCAAATGCGGGGCGGTTTATCGCAGAACCGAGGCGATGGCCGCAACTCGGGAATTGAGCAGCTTCGAGTGTTCTGTGTGCGGCGACACTATCGAGACATGGAATTCGGCTTGGGTGCCGACCTATCACCTGATCGCGGGCCCTGTTCGGCAGCCTTCCGGCCGTTAGCCAGCCCGTTGCCTGGCACGGAAAAACAATTGGGTGAACGATAGGGCGCACTTGCGGCAGATCAGTAAAGGTAGCGTTTTGAGTAATAAGACTCGCCCGCGGCCCTGCGCACGATTTTCGCAACTAGCCGGAATCTGCGCTTAACGGGGGCGTAGCCGGCCCGGAGGTCGGGGAGGCTCAATATCCCGCCGTGCCGTAACTGGCGAGGAACAAATGACGCTCGCGGCGCTTGGGTCTCGGGGCACACCGGTTTCCGAGTGGTGCTAGGGCTTAATTTCCCGTCCGATCGGCGGCAGTCCGGGAATTTGCATGGATGTGATGGCGAGAAACAACGTCCACGTTAGTGGGCGGGGTGATCGGGCTATGGTGTTTGCTCATGGCTTCGGCTGCGACCAAAACATGTGGCGGTTCGTGGCCCCTGAGTTCGAGAGCGAATTCAAGGTCGTCCTTTTCGACCACGTCGGCGCGGGCGGGTCCGACCTGTCGGCCTACGACAAATCGAAGTATTCGACGCTCCACGGCTATGCCGACGACCTGGCGGAGATCGGCAGCGCGTTGGGGCTGACGGACGCCATATTCGTCGGCCATTCCGTCAGCGCCATGATCGGGGTGCTGGCTTCAATCAAGGCTCCGGAGTTGTTCGGCCGGATGGTGTTGGTCGGTCCTTCCGCCAGATACATCGACGACGGCGACTACGTCGGGGGCTTCACCGAAAAGCAGATCGCCGAACTTCTCGAATTCCTCGAAGACAACCATATGGGTTGGTCCGCCGCGATGGCACCTTCCATCATGGGCAACCCGGATCGGCCCGAACTCGCCGAGGAACTGACCAACAGCTTCTGTCGGACCGACCCCGAGATCGCGAAGGCCTTCGCTCGGGTGACTTTCACCTCCGACAACCGAAGCGATCTGCCTAAGGTCACCGTCCCCACCCTAATCCTTCAGTGTAGCGAGGACATCATCGCCTCCGAGGAGGTGGGAAAGTTCGTGCGAAGCCGCATTCCCGGCAGTGAGATCGTTTTTCTCAAGGCCACCGGTCATTGTCCGAATCTGAGTGCGCCGGCTGAGGTTGTGTCGGCGATCCGAGCTTATGTCTGAGCCCGGATCCGACGACTACCGGGACCTGTTCGAGAACGCCCCTTGCGGCTACCTCACGATCGGTCCCGACGGACGCATAACGAAAGTCAACGCTACCCTTGCGTCGTGGACAGGGTTTGCCCCCGATAGATTTGTCGGCCAACGCCTTCATCAGTTCTTGAACATGGCGGGCCGTATCTACTACGAAACCCACATCGCGCCCCTGCTGCGGATGCAAGGGTCCTTCAACGAGTTCGCACTGGATTTCGAGACTGCCGCCGGCGAGCGGCTACCGGTAATCGCGAACGCAGTCGAGCGTCGCGATGCCGACGGCGGAGTTCTGTTCACGGCCCTGGTCGTCATTAAGGAGACCGACCGACGCCGCTACGAACGGCAGTTGGTGGACTCGAGATCTGAACTGCAGAAAGGGCTCACGAGCGAGCGGGAGACGGCGGAATTGCGCGAGCAGTTCATAGCGGTCCTGGGTCATGATCTGCGGAATCCGTTGGCTGCCATCAGCGCCGGCGCGAGGATACTTCAACGTTCGGGCGCCCTCCAGAACCAGAAAGAACTCCGCGTCCTGGACATGATCAACTCGACCGTCACCAGAATGTCGGATCTGATCGACAACATCCTGGACTTCGCGCGCGGGCGGCTGGGAGGCGGCATTACTTTGCATCGAGCCATGCGGCCGCTGGAGCCGGTACTCGAGCAGGTCGTCGACGAATTGCGAACAGCCTCTCCACAGCGCGCCATCGACACCCGCTTCGAGATAGTCGAGCCGGTCAATTGCGATCACACGCGGATCGGACAACTTGCGTCCAATCTTATCGGCAATGCCCTCACCCACGGAGCGCGGGACATGCCCGTGCGCGTGGGTGCGAAAACGAATGGCGATGAATTCGAGTTCTGGGTCGCCAACGTAGGTGAACCCATTCCAGAGGCGGCCATGGAGAGGCTTTTCGAGCCGTTCTTTCGCGGCGACGTCCGCAACAGCCGACAGGGTCTCGGGCTGGGACTTCATATCGCTTCCCAGATCGCGCAAGCGCACGGGGGACGGATCGCGGTGACGTCCACGCCGGAGGAAACGAGGTTTGTATTCTCAATGCCACTCGCCACGACCGCGCCGAATTGAATGAGTGCGAATCCTTGGTCACAAATCCTTCGGAACAAATTCTGCTTAGGCCGCTTGAGCCGCAGAGGATCGCAATTAAATGTCGAGTTTGAAGCCTGTCATCCTAATCGTCGAAGACGAGTTTCTGTTGCGGATGGATTCCGTCGAGGTGATCGAAGAGGCCGGGTTTGAGGTCATCCCGGCGGGGAATGCCGACGAAGCCATCGCGATCCTGACCGCCCGCTCCGACATCCATTTGGTCTTTACCGATATCCAGATGCCGGGTTCGATGGACGGGCTGAAGCTCGCCAGGTTCGTCCGGGACCGTTGGCCGCCAATCAAGATCGTCGCGACGTCGGGCCATGTGCGGGCCGCGGACAAGGATCTGCCGGAAGGCAGCGTCTTCCTGCCGAAACCGTATCGTGAGGCCGAGCTCATCGCGACGCTGCGGAATTTGACCGGGATCGCCTGATCCCCTGACCCGATCGAATTTTTTTGTCTCCCCTCTTGAAACCAAAACCGGTTTTGCTAATTTTTTCGGCGTCACCTTCGCGTGGCGTCCGAGGTGCCCTCCGGGGCCTCGGATTTGAGACGGGCACCGGTCGTGTCCGGTGCCTCATACCCATCTTGCTCTTTGGAGAATTTGGCTATGCGCACTTATGACTTCTCGCCCCTGTTCCGGTCGACGATCGGCTTCGATCGTCTGTTCGACCTCGCCGAAACGGCTCAGCGGGCCGCCGAGGAAAGCTATCCCCCCTACAACATCGAACGACTGGCGGAAGACCGCTACCAGATCACGCTGGCGGTGGCGGGCTTCTCGCCTGATGAAGTTTCGATCACGGCCGAGCAGAACGTCGTCACGATCGAGGGCGGCAAGACCGAGAAGGCCGAGCGCGAGTTTCTCTACAGGGGAATCTCGACCCGTCATTTCAAGCGCCAGTTCAACCTGGCCGACTACGTCCAGGTCAAGGGCGCGGCGTTCGACAACGGTCTATTGAAGATCGAACTGGTCCGGGAAATCCCGGAGGCCATGAAGCCGCGGCGCATCGCCATTGCCGGCGCCACGTCTTCCAACAACGTCCATCAGATCGAGGCCAAGGCGGCCTGATTGATCCACCTGGAGAATGCCGCGCGTCGTGCGACGCGCGGCAACTGGCTTCGTCTAAAGAATGGAGGATACCATGCGGCCGACGACCGCTTCCGACGACAACGTCATCGACTTGAACGCGCTACTGCATCCCGGCACGGTGTTCGACCACCCGAGGGACGTGCTGGCGGATTCTTCGCTTTCAATCTCCGAGAAACGCGCCATTCTGGCCTCCTGGGCGTCCGACGCATCGGCCATAGCCTCCTGCCCCTCGTTGCGAGCGCCTATCGGACTTAAAGCGCCGGTCGCCATCGACGAGATACTCGAAGCATTGTGCGAACTTGACGGCGGCCCACGCAATCCACCCGGAGGCAAGCCCAACCGTCTCTGTTCGACATCAAGACTTCTCGCCGCTTGAGGAGGAGGTCGCGATGGATAGCATTGCCTTGCCCAGAGACGTATTGAACCGCATCGAGCGTCGGTGGATGGCCAAGTTCTCGCAGGTTCCTTCTCGTCAACCGTCCTCAATGCTTGGCGATGATCCACTCCGATCGCCGCGAGTCCGGCGACTGCTGGAGGGATCCTTGAAACCTCCGACGGCGATTAGAACCGTCCAACCAAACTGCGCCTGAATCTCCGGCGTTACAGATCGCACGATCGACCTCCGGGTACTCTGCGAGTCCCGGAGGTCGTTTCATTACGTGCGGGCCGGGTCTACCGCGCGAGCAGGGAGTCTTCAAATCCAGCGAAAAGCGATGCAGGTCCGGGATACACATCGATGCATCCAGCGTGCCGCAGCGAGCTTTCGGTGAACCCACCACAAAGCAGGCCGATGGTCGCAACCTTCGCCTTCCCCGCCGCGATGGCATCGTAAGGCGTGTCGCCGATCGCGACGGCGTCCGAACCTTCAAACCCGAGCTTTTTCAGCACGACCTCGAAGACGTCGGGCGACGGTTTTGATTCTTCCACATCGTCGGACGATGTCGCCACCTCGACCAGATCCGAGATGCGTGCGATGTCCAGGTACGTCTCGAGTTCATCCTTTTTTGCGGATGAAGCGACGGCAATCCGAAGTCCCGCATCGCGCACTCGCCGCAGCAGGTCCGGAACGGCCGAAAACGGTCGCACAAGCGGCAGATACTCCGTCTTGAAACGATTGGCGCGCCATTCCTCCAGATCCTTGCCGTGCTCACGTTGTTCGTCCGAGGACAGGAACACGGGAACGAGCTTGTCTCCTCCCTTGCCGATCTGGCTGCGAGCCTGCTCGAAGCTCACATGGTGGCCGAACTTGACCATCGCTTCGTGCCAGGCGAGTGCGTGAAGGTCCACCGAGTCGAGAAGCGTTCCGTCCAGATCGAAAATTGCGGCCTTTGGCAACTCAAGTCCTCCTCGATAGGCGCGAGCAAGCGCAAGCAGATTTCATTCCCCGAACCGCACCCGCCCATACAGGATTAACGTGGCGGAAGCCGCTCAATCGCTTTTTCAAGGTCGGCCAGATCGAACGGCTTCTGAAGGACGATGCCTTGATGACGATACTTCGGATCGACTCCTGCGGCGCCGTATCCCGTGACGAACACAAAAGGCACGCCGCGCTCGATAAGGGCGTCGGCCACCGCAAACGACATATGGCCATCCAGATTCACATCAAGGACTACGAAATCGATTTCCGAAGTCTTAGCCAACTCCAGCGCCTGGGGCAGCCGCATCGCCATCGCGACGACCTGATGTCCGAGGTCGGTCAGCATGTCCTCGATCATGAGCGCGATGGTCATCTCGTCTTCGACGACAAGCGCCTGGAGTCGTCGCCCGCTCATCGATCCTCACCCGCGTAGGGATCCAAGGGAGCGTCGATTCGGAAGACGACGCCTTCCGGCCTGAACTCAAGACGAGTGTCGCCGCTCAATTCGGCAGCCAGGCCGCGCTCCAGCAGACGGGATCCGAAGCCTTTTCGCACAGGCTGAACGACAGGCGGACCGCCTTCTTCCCTCCACTCGAACGCAAGTCTTTCTCCCTTGCCGGTCCGCACGACATTCCATTCGATGGTCACGGTCCCGTCCGCTCCGGACCAGGCTCCGTACTTGGTCGCATTCGTCGCCAATTCGTGCAGCGCCATCGAAAGCGAAATGGCCGATTTTGCTGTCAGTCGGACCTCCGGTCCTCGAACAATCCGCCGCTTCGGGGCGTCGGTATGATGCGGCTGCAGCACCTTTTCCGTGGCGTCCCGCAGGGACGCACCTACCCATCTCTCCCCTGTGAGCAGATCGCTTGCAGTGGCCAGGGCCTTTATGCGCGCGCTGAAATTCGCGTGGGCCCCGGCCAGATGCTCGGACCTCGGGAACGTCTGGGCCGCAATCGCCTGCATCATCGCAAGCGTATTCTTGACGCGATGGTTCAGTTCGTTGATCACCAGACGAAGGTGTTCTTCGGCCTTGTTACGTGCCGTCACGTCACTTGCCGCGCCGAACCACTCGACGATTTCGCCCGTGCCGTTCAACAGCGGCACGGCCCGCGAAAAGGTCCAGCCCTGCGAGCCGTCCTGGCGCCGGATGCGATGCTCCAGTTGAAAAGGCTTTTTATCCCGGACGGCCTCCGCTATGGCGGCCTGGACCAGAGGCTCGTCTTCAGCAAACAAATACTCTTCCATCCACGCGATCGATGGCCCGTCGGCGTCGGCCAGAAATCCGCGTCCGTCGAGTTGACGCATTTCGCGCCAATCCGGTGACATCCGGTAGACTGCGTCCGATGTCGCATTGATGAGCGCGCGAAGACGCTCCTCGCTGGCCTTGACTTGCGCCTCGGCAGTCGCGCGCTCCGTGACGTCATGGCCTTCCGCGAAGATGCCGGCGATCTCGCCGGACGACGAACGGACAGGCTGGTAGATGAGATCGAGGATGCGGGTTTCCATCTCAGCGCCGCGCTGACGCTGGAGATGCGCGGTAATGCCTCGTCCGACGAAGGGCTGGCCGCTTCGATAGACGCTGTCCAACAAACCAAGGAAGCCCTGAGAATCGGTCTCGGGAATCGCTTCACGGACGGATTTCCCCACCAATTCGCCGCGGTCCCCGACGAGACCTCGATAGGCCGCGTTGGCCAGCGTAAAGACATGGTCAGGCCCGCTCATCATTGCCATGAAGCTCGGCGCTTGTTCAAACAGGTCTCGGAGAAAGCTCGACTCGGCGGACAGCCGCTTGTTGGCCTCCTCAATCACGGCCTGTTGTTCTGCCAAAGCCCTTTCGGCCTTCACCCTCGCCGTCGTCTCCACCACGATGGCGAGCACGCCTTCGGGTTTGTTGTCTTCCCCAAGCACCGGCCCGTAGTTGAGGTCCATCCAGACCTGTTCGGCGACGTTGTTTCGGTACAGCGTCAATTCCTGATCCTTGAACGATAGCGTGCCGCCGGCGAGCCCCACTTCGAGCACCTTCGCATTGAAATCCGCGACCTCAGCCCAGCCCTCCAAGACCTTGGAGCCCAGGAGCTGCGGATGTCTCTGACCGGCAAATTCCGAATACGCATCGTTGTAGATCATGATGCCGCTCGGTCCCCACAGCATCACCAGCGCCAGGGGCGACTGCAGCACGATATTGGTGGAGGTCCGGAGCGCGGGCCCCCAGCCTTCGATCGGACCCAGTTCAGTGCGAGACCAATCGAAGGCGCGGATGAGCTTGCCCATTTCACCGCCGCCGATCGGGAAATCGCCCTGAAATCTCGCGTTCATGCTGACCTGTTCGAATGCCGTCCGGCCCGAGCCGAGGGGCGGGCGGGATTGAGGAACCCAAAAAAGAAGAGGCACGGGGGCGGGGTTTTGTTCCCTATAGGCCACTAGCCGCGTCAGTGCGAGAATCCGCGTTAACGAAATGAAAGGCTGAGAGTGTCCACAGGGAATCCGAAGAGGCTGCGGCAAGCGCTTCCGCTGCGAGGCTATCAACACCTGTTTAGGGTCGCGCTTTTGCCTGCAGCGCATTTTCGAGGCTGCGGTGCAGAGTTTCCGGCGCATAGGGCTTCACGACGAGCACGGCGTCCAAGAACTCAGCTTCGGATTTGATCCCGCCGTCACCTGTCGCCACAACAATGCACAAGTCAGGTCGCAGCGCGCGCGCGTCCTTCGCGAGTTGCAGGCCAGACACTCCGGGAAGGCCAACATCGGTCACGAGGATATCCACGGCAGCCTCATCCAGGGCCTTCAAACCCTCTTCGGCCGAGCTGGCCTCCATCACCTTGCAGCCCAAATCGTTCAACATCTCCGTCGCAGTCAGGCGGATCAGTTCGTCGTCTTCGACGAGCAACACGGTCGCACCCTTGACGGCGTCTTTCCGTGTGGGCTGACGCGATTCCGTAGCCGCGAGACGCCGTTGAGCATGGTTGGCAAGCACATGCCTGGTCTTCCGCGCAAGCGCTTCCCGTGTATAGGGCTTGGCTAGAAGCTCCACTCCCGGGTCGAGCCGTCCCCCGTGCACGATGGCGTTCTGCGTGTAGCCTGATGTGAAAAGGACTGCGACGTTGGGCAACCGCTCCCGGGCTTTTCGCGCCAACTCCGGGCTGCGCAGAGTGCCCGGCATCATCACGTCGGTGAAGATCAGGTCGATTGGTATGCCGCTGTCGACGATGGCCAGCGCGGCCACCGCATCTCTCGCCTTCACCACGCGGTAGCCAAGATCGGAGAGCATCGAGACAGCGACCTCTCGCACTTCATCGTCATCCTCAACCACCAGTACGGTTTCCTCGCCGCCGTTGATGTCACCGGAGGTGGCACTGACTAGCGTATCCTCGACCGCCATTTCTCGCGGGAAGTATAGCTTCACCGTCGTTCCGGCGCCGATTTCGCTGTAGATTTTGACGTGTCCGCCGGATTGCTTGAGGAAACCGTAGACCATGGCTAGGCCGAGGCCAGTGCCCTTGCCTTCCGCCTTGGTCGTGAAGAAGGGCTCATAGACCCGCTCCAGGATATCTGACGGAATGCCGCTGCCCGTGTCGGTTACCGCGATCATCACATATTGCCCCGCAATCAGATCATCGTACTGGCGGACATACTCGTCGTCCAAGAAGGCGTTGCTGGCCTCGATGGTCAGCCGACCTTGGCCGTTCATCGCGTCGCGGGCGTTGATCGCGAGGTTGAGAATGGCATTCTCGAGTTGATCGGGGTCGATGAGGCTGTTCCACAGCCCTCCGCCGACGACCGTCTCGACCTCGATTTCCCCGCCGATGGCGCGACGCAGCAGGTCATCCATGCCTTTGATCAGGCGACCGACATTCACGACCCTCGGCTCCAGCGGCTGGCGCCTCGCGAAGGCGAGCAACTGGGTAGCAAGTTTCGATCCCCGCGCGACGCCGGCCAGAGCGCTCTGGACTCTCGTCTCCGCTCGGGCATTACCCGCGATGTCCTTGCTGAGCAGTTGCAGGTTTCCGCTGATCACTTGCAAGAGATTATTGAAGTCGTGCGCTACGCCGCCGGTAAGTTGGCCGATCGCTTCCAGCTTCTGGGATCGGATCATCGTTGCTTGCGCGGCCTGGAGCGCGGCTTCCGCCTGACGCCGTTCTGTAATGTCACGGGTCACTTTGGCGAATCCTACGAGCTTCCCGTCGTCGTCTCGAATCGCGTCGATCACCACATGCGCCCAAAAGCGAGTGCCGTCCTTTCGGACCCTTTGACCTTCGTGCTCCCAGCGTCCTTCGCGGGCTGCGGTCTGCAGGCCTGTTCGCGGGAGGCCCGCGGCGCGATCCTCTTCGGTGTAGAAATTGGAGAAGTGGCTACCGATGATCTCTTCGGGAGCGTACCCTTTGATGCGCTGAGCACCAGCGTTCCAAGTCGCCACGTTGCCTTCCACATCTAGCATGTAGATGGCGTAGTCCGTCACACTTTGGACCATTAACCGGAACTGCTGCTCGCTTTCGCGTAATTTAGCCTCGGCCGCCCTTCGCTCGGTCAGATCCCGGGTGATTTTGGCGAAACCTACAAGCTCGCCCTTAGGCGAACGGATCGCGTCAATGATCACATGGGCCCAGAACTGCGTGCCGTCCTTGCGCACACGCCAACCCTCGCGCTCGAAGCGTCCTGTTCGCTCCGCCTCCTCTAGTGCCAAGGCGGGCACCTTTTGCTCCCGCTCGGTCTCCGTGTAGAATTTCGAGAAGTGGTGCCCTATGATCTCCTCAGCCTCGTAGCCCTTAAAGCGCTTCGCCCCTGGGTTCCAGCTGGTGACACGCCCGTCGCGGTCCAGCATATAGATCGCGTAGTCGGTGATCGCCTCAACAAGAAGCCGATAACGCTCCTCGCTGGACTGTGCAGCTTCGAAGCCGTCTGAGTTTTCCATTCGGGTCCTATCCAGCCCGCCGATAGCTGGAGTGTTGGGGTAAAACAATACTAGGTGGCTTGAGTTCCATCGTTACGGCTACGGAGCTCACCTGTGGTATTTGTTCACGCTGTGCTTAGGGCGCGGCCTTCCAGCTTGCCACCAAACACGGACATGCGAGTTTGGCGAACGTCGAATAGCTGCTTGAAAGTTTGTCATTCATATCGGGGCACGACGTTGGCGCGGCTCAGCCATCACTTTCTCGGCCCGCGACGACAGCGACGCAAACACCGCCGGCGAAACTATTCAGAGATAGTGATGAAAGAGGCCAGCGGGCGGCCTTACTCTCGATCCTCGGTCCAAGTGCGCTCGCCGCACTGGCATTCGAACACGCGAACCGTGATCCCACGCAAGGAGTCCATCATGTTATGGACGAGCTTGGGTTGAGCACCGCACTTGCACCGCCGGTCCTCTTGCGTTTTGAACCCTGAAAATTTGTCGCTGCTGAAGTAGTTCATGCTTCACCCCTGCCAGAGGTGAATCACTAAGTCCCAAAGTGGACATTTGTTCCCATGATCTATTTCGGCGCTTGCAATCCCGGCGATGTCAGCCATTCGCTCATATGCGAGCCGGTCTCGGCCTGTCTGGCTTTGCGGAGGAGGATTTCGCGCTCACGGCCCTGAGGGAGGCTCTTAGCTTGCTCTCTCAATCGTTCGGCTTCTAGGGCGAGGCGTTCTTCGAGGGAGGTGGTTTGTTTAAGCCGGCGGCGATGCATCATGACTGGCGTCCTGCGTACGGTCCTAACCGTTGGTTTTGCAGTCAGAAATTTAGCCAACCTCGCAGGCCAGTGCCATTAACAAATGTTGGAAAACTCCAAACAGGCCAGCGCAATTCTCAAACTAAACCACTTTGCATGAAAACCGGCCAACTCCCTTGGTGTATGAGAAAATTCCGGCGACCGGGCGAAATGGTCTGGGCAGCCGCCACGACGACGGCGCAGTTCGAGCGGTTGCGAGCCGTGGTGGCGACCGGGATACAGGAACGGCGCCTCAACCAAATGGTTGATTTCACCGCCTCTGGTGCCGATTCTCGCAATGCAAAACAGAATTTCGGTGTTGATTTTACTGGCAGCTTACTGCTGGCCCTCCGAGGCGCGTTGCTGCTTTGGGGCCCGCTGAGTGTTCGTCCTGATCGGGCTGCCCTCTTCACACTTGGCTCGGTGTCGATCGATTGAGCGCGGCTATCCCACGTCGAGTTGGGTGAGTTTTTGCGTCACGGAAGTGGGCCCGAACAGCAAGCATTTGCGATTGATCGGAACGCTGGTGGAGGTACCGCCTTTTGCGTGACAGGCCTCAGCAGTTCGCAGATCATGCGCTGGCCGACGCAAACGCCCTGGGTGCGGCACGCGCGCATCTTGTGGCTGCGAACGCTCGAACTTACGAGTCTGAGCGTCATATCGACATTCGCGCGCCTTTGTCACACCTGGTCCCCTTGAGGCGGCTTTTCGCGCCGCGCGCTCAGGACATTTTCCCGATCGATCAACCGCTGAAGGTTACTGAACGTACGAAAGCTGATCTTCCGTAACGACACGCTCGATCTTCTCGGACTTGCACTTGATGCGGTACCTAACTCGCCCATCGGATTCGATGGGCATATGCTGTACAACGGTGTAAATCACCGGCCGTTCAGTTCCGGCCCGTCCTTGTGGACCTTGGGGTTGGTGACGAACGTCTTCATTGAGCTTATACGCATAGGACACGTGTTTACCTTTCGGTTGCTGCTGCTCTAGCGGGGCTGGAATGCATCCTGTTGCTTCCGGATCCTAGTCGCGCTTACGGGCGGACCATTTTTGCCTTGGCCGGTTCGCTAATCCTCGAGTATGGATTTTGTAGCGTCGAATATCTGTTCCGCTGTGCCCTTGATGGTGCCCTTCGCCCACGCTTGAAATACGGCCACGTAGGCGTTCCTGTAAGCCTCTTCATCTGCAGAAAAGTAGACTTCGTCGGTGGCAGTATCCAGGACGAGCGCTCCTTTATCGATACAGATTTCCTCGACTAAGACCAGGCGCTCTTCGTGCTCGGCTAGATGCCGCTTTACAATGCTCATTTGATCTCCTGCTTTGCGGCTAACCCTACCACATTTGTCGAATTGCACGCCGCCCAAGGCACACACGAATGTTTCTTGAAGAGGTTGAATAGGCCAACCAAGCCGAGGGAGCGAGCTTGACAACCGAAAAATAATCCCCGCCAGCGGGTACTCCTGCAGAACATCGCCCGCAGTTGAGTCTCAACAGCCTTTGCTGCTCTTTCTCCAGGGATCGAACTACGAGTCAGCCATCCAGCGATCCGGGGTCTTCTCGAACTCATCCAAACTGCTTTGTCAGCTCTTCTTCCGGCCACCGCGATGATTGCGAAGCGAAGCCACTGACGAGCTTGCTTAAGCAAGCATCGCTTTGATGGGTTCAATTAAAAACCCCGTTCCCAATGATTTGGAAACGGGGCATGACCACAAGCTCTGCCAGTACATCCGCGGCGAGAGCGACAGGTCTGTCGTGCTCTTACTTAAGCGGCAGCACGAAGATTTTCGGCGGCGGACTTGCCCGTGCGACGGTCTGCGACGACGTCATAAGACACCGTCTGACCTTCGCTGAGAGTGCCCATGCCGGCGCGTTCGACTGCGCTGATATGAACAAAGACGTCGTTGCTGCCGTTTGTCGGCTGGATAAAGCCGAAGCCCTTTTGGGTGTTAAACCACTTCACTGTACCTGTGTTCATCAAGTCGTCCTTTCGTATACGCGCAGGATCTGGCGCGCGTAGTTGCGGCCAGTGTTCCGGTCAGTCGATGTTGGAGAATGTCTGAAACGTGCGCGCCGTCAGGAGCTGAGGCGAAAGCGGAACAGTTGTTCGGCCAGTATCGATGTTTGAAACAATACACCAGCAGTTGAGAAACTTCAACAAGAAAGCCAACGGTGCTCTTCATCACGCTTAGTTGGATTTGTTCCGAACCTGGTGACTGATTGCGGGAACGCCCTCTGGGTGCTGGGAAATATAGCGGCTCCTCGCCTACACAAAAAATGACAAGGTCGGCCGAGGCTGGCGACTTGAAATGCTTCCGCGAGCTTCACTTTTTGCGCACTTTCCTGCATAGTTCGGCATGGCAAAAGTCAAAGTGAGTTTCAAACCCGTCCGTAACTCTGAAGGCGACTGGGCTATCGTCGCGGAGTACCCAGGCGCAGAACCCCGAGAAATTGCGGGTTTCACAAGCAAGACGGAAATTGACGATTGGATGAATGGAGAGCGTCGGATCGCGTGGCTCCGATCCCAGGGTTACGCGAAGTGACTTGATGCCTCCTTCCTCCAACTATCTTTGCAGGGCGATATGGCCCTGATCAATGAGGCAAGGATCTGGTAATGACCGAACGGAAACGCTCCGCCCAGCAGCAGGTAGCCGATGAGGCGGACCGCAAGGCGCAGAACCCAAACGGAGCGCGGCAAACGATTGCGGACAGTCAGGCCGATCCAGAGTTCCAAGAAAACCACAAGCGTCTCAGAGCGGAGCGGTTAGCGCGAGAGGTCGAGGGTAAGAGTGGCAAATGAAGCATCTTGAAGTTCATTTGAGGGATGTTCTTCCCCTTGGTGCTCGATCAGCGCTTATCTGCCGTTTGTCTGTCGGCTTTCTTCTCGAGCTCATCGATTCTGTCGAGTGCGCTGCTCAAGAGCTCGCCCAACACCAGCAGGGTTGAGTAGAGCTGCTGCGACATACCGGGTGTTGCAGCATGTATCACTCGCTTTATTTCTTCTCGCATTGCCATGGTTGTTCTCGCAGTGCCTTCGTGATCGGGGCTAAGGCAGACGCGACTTCGCGGCCCTGGAACTCAGGTGCAAGTCGATGTTATTTGCGGCGATCCTGCTCAATCCGGTTGGCAGCCGCGAGCTTTCCCTCGATGTACGGCTTTAGATCACCAACCTCTTTCTCGATGGCCTCTCGCGTGATGTTTTGATTCTTGGCCCCGTCAACGAGGCGCCCAACCAATACGTCCACGCTTTGTGAAGCGCCCGGTGCCCCGTATTGCTCCGCAGCGTGAACGCTATTCTCGATCCAAAAATCAATGTACGCGTGTCGCCGTTGGCATGTGAGGTCCTGCCAGGATCGAGTCGACGTTTGCTGGAGCGTAACCACCTGCAGAGCATGGAGCAAGGCGGCATCCCGAATAGCAATTCTAAGCTTAGGTTCCGGTTGCGGGCTTTATCTTCAACCTCACCGGCACTAGCCTATTTCCGGCCTCAGCGGCGTTTTCGCAGTGGTCTGTTTCGCGTTCGGACGAATGAACGGATATGACCGATTATCGTTACCGATCTGTCGGCGTGGCGCGGTCCGAGGCGACGGCCCGGAGTCGGTAGGTCGCCACCTTCGAGTGCTCGGTTTGCAGCGCGACCATGGAATGTTGGAAGACCGCTGGGTGCCCACCTATAGGTTGACTGCCGGCCCTGCCCGACTTCCTCGACTCGTTAGTTATTGCAACTCTCAGCATGTCCCCGGATTGACCATCAATGGCAGAGTCGTTCGGCAATTCGTTCACTATCGTCGAGGTGACATCGGACGACACGCTCCGGCCCACGAAGCAGATGTGGCTGGCCTTAGCCAAGCCCAAGCAAGCGTTGACGTTGGTTCTCGCTGCCGTTCCGGAAGGCTGGACAGCGGAAGTTGTGCCAGCGGTTCTCACTGAAAAGCAGCAAAGGATGTTCGAGGAACTGAACCTCGAGCCCGGCGACGTTTACAGGATCGCTCCAGAGTAAGGCAGCTTCAGTGGGCGGCGCCTTTCGGGCGGCGTCTGCATTTGGGCCCTTTGCTGTCCTTAGAGAGTGGCGGCTCGAGGAACGCTGTTGAGCAAGAGCCGGAAGTATTCAAGACTCCGGAATCGCCACGTCGGTCATGTCGCCAAGCTTGTCAATGAGTTTGTCCTGAAAACCGGGATCCGCTGCTTCGCCGGCCGGCTCGTGATGCCAGTAGCGCCCGCTGACCTGCGCGGCAGGATAGTCGCTCCCCGCCAGCCAGGTCTGGGTCTTCTGACCAGTCTCAACATCGACCGGGGCGCCCGCGCCGCCCATGCTGGTGCGCGCCCAGCCGGGATCGATGGCGTTGCTCAGCAGCCTCGGCCAGCGTCGCGCCAGGGCGTACGCCAGCGCGACGACGTGCGGCTTGCTTTCGGCGCAGGCCTTTCCCGAATCCCCAGGCCTTTTCGCTCAGTCGAGGTCATCTAGCGAGCCCTCTCCTCCGCGGTGCAGTCCGCTGCTGAGATACACCAACCGGTCGGCGCGCTTGATCAATGCAGTCAGCATGTACGGCGCAAGGGTGTTGATTGCCAGCGTGACGGCATGACCTTCCGGCGTTGAACTGCGGCTCCGCTGTGCATAGACGCCGGCATAGTGGATGACAGTCTCCATGCGCCCGATCGCGTTGACCTGGGTCCGCGATGCACCTCGTTTCGGCGCCGCTCTGCAGGTCCCCAACGACAACTCCCTCGGCGCGCGACGCGAGTACTTCGAGCGCTGCGATGCGATTGGGCGAACGCGCGTGCAACACCATTCGATGTCCCTGATGGAGGAGGGGATGTGCCGCGGCCCGGCCAAGACCGTCCGTGCTTCCTGCGATGAATGCGATCGCCATGCGGTGCTGCTCCGGATGCCTAGGATGCACTCCACGAAGCCCGAGCACTAGGCCGAGTACCCATAAACCCGGCGGCGTGATGCGACTAAAGCAATGTCTGCTTTGCCCCTATAGCGACCGACTTCGTGTGGCAGCGCAATATGTCGCGATGGGCCAGAACCGAACATCGGACAGCAGAAGAGAGAGTTGATGGAGAGCAACTGTTAGGAGCTGTTCGACCAGGCGTTCCAAATCATGGTAGATTTGCACGCTCCTTAAGTCCCTCCTTCCCGTATTGCAGCACCTGTACCTTCTCCAAGGTGATGAGCCCGCTGGCCATCATTGCGTCGAGCGCCGGCAAGAACTCGTTGATCTTCGCCTCGGTGTCCGCAATCTCCACGACCACCGGGAGGTCATAGGAGAGCCGAAGCACTTTAGCCGTATGCATTCGGCTGGAGTGCCCGAAGCCCATCGGCCCTCGGAGCACCGTTGCCCCTGCCAAGTGCATCTCTCGTGCCCTCAGCACAATGGCCTCGTAGAGCGGCTTCTGTTCAAATCGATCATCCTCGCCAAAGAAGATGCGCAGGAGCATTGCGTCCTTCGGAACGTCCATAACAGCCTCCTACACGTTACGCGGTTCTGGAACGATTGGCCTTTCGCGCTCCTCAGGTTCGACATCTGGCAAAAGGTGACGCGGAAGGAAAAATGCATTGGCAATCAAGGTCGGCACTACGGCACTTCCAATGACGGCCGCCACGAGTGCGGAGTATTGCGCCTGAGTGATGATCCCGTGCGATAAGCCGAACAAGGACGAGATGGTGCCGAATGTCAGCCCGGTGGACATCATCAACGTCGTGTACATCCCCTCCCGGGGCGGCGAACCGAAGCTACGGGTGACGGGATAGACCCCTGAAATCTTTGTGACAAGCTTCACCGTGAGCATAAGCAGGAAGGCGCCCGGTGCAGCTATCAGAGCAGGCACCGAGACGAACGATCCCGCTCGGATGAAGTAGAAGGGCGTGAGAAAGCCGAAGCACAAGGTCCGCAGCCTTCGGATCAGTATGTGATCTTTTCCGACGCTGCCCGCAAGGATCATGCCGATCAGATAGGCTGGGAGCACGGCTTCACTATCCGCCCAAGCAGCAAGGCCACCGAGAGCAAACAGGAGCAGCAATAGGTACTTGGTTTCGAGTTCGGAAGGGCGACCACCGTACAGGCGGAAAAACTGCGTCGTGATCCACGGCAAGAAGATCAGCACAGCTCCGCACACGCCCACAAAGATCAACGTTTTGATAGTGAATGGTGCGAAGATGAGGCCCAAGGTCAACACCGTGCCCAAATCTGTGACGAAGCACGCCGCGAGCACGACCTTTCCGTACTCGGTCGCGTTGAAGCCGAACTCAAGCATGACCGCGTATACGACGGCTACGGATGTGGTGGACATGGCGACGCCAGCGAGCCAACTCGCCATGGTGTCCCACCCGAGGAGATACCGAGCTGCCATTGCACAGAGGAGGAATGGGACAAGGAAGCTGATAAGCCCGATTGCACCTGCCTCCTTCCAGCGTTCGCGGAAGACAACCGGATCAAGCTCGGCGCCGGCCAGGAACGTGAGCAGGATTGCGCCGGTCCCAGACAAGAACTTCACCCAGGTCTGGTCGGTACCCAGCATGGCCGAACCTATCGTCGCACCGATTGCGAGTTGGGCGATTGTGCCGACGACGATTTCGGACAACGCAGTAGCTATACGGAGCCAAATGGAAACCAAGGTGGCCACAAGCGCGAGGCCGAGCCACAGCGCAGCCAAGGTCCAGATTTCAGTCATGGTTCTCTCCCGGCCGTGAGGTTGACCGAGCGCTGTCGCGCTTCTTGGTCGCGCGCCACTCAGTCCCGGCGAATGCGGAGCCAATAGCTGCGGTCACCCAGATGAGTTCGCCGTCATACTCAAGCCAGTAGGCTAGCGCGCCAACTACCCACAGCGCACCCACGAGCCACATTGCGATAGACAAGGAAGTTGGAAACCCAGCCATTGTTCGCCCTCTCTCGGGCGCTGCTGGGAGCGAAATGATCCCTACCGACGCCCTGCGTCTGGTAGGAGCCATCAGCCTCGCGGCGGTTGTCGGGGGACCCCATCCCCATCAAACATTTAGCCCGATATTAGGTTGGATGGACGAGGCGTCAAGTGCTTTGCGTGAGATGACCGTTGTGGGTCAAGGGGCGCCGTTTCGACCAATCCGGGGCGCTTCCGGTTTGCGCCTGGCTCCGGACATCCCGCTGCGACGCGCTAACGGAAGCGATGGGCCATAAGGCGACATCCCCCAGCATCGCAACAAGGGAGCCACAAGATCCATTCTCAACCGAAAATGAAATAGAGAAAGTAGAGCGAGTAGCCGATCACAAGGACGCCCACTAATACTGAAAGCCAGAATAGAAGTTTATCATCTTTCATTGACGATCTACCGGCGGATCAAACCTTTGGCGAGATAGCGAAGTCCAATAGAGCCGATTCCTGACGAACAACGGGATAGCAGACAGTCAGATCTCCCCGCTTTGGGTTGAAACAAGCCGAATAGCGGCAGGACCTTCTATGTTGGCGCTAACATAGTTTTGCGCGGCCAAGATGAGAGCTTCTACGGCGGATCGATTGTACGAGGGATGCTTCGGATTCAGGTGCAAGCCAGTTTCGACGATCATCACCTGGGTAATCCCGGAGGGTAGAACTTCAATGGCGAATGATACGAAAGATGTGTGCGGCGCTTTGAAGGACATTAGAGTCCCCTTCCCTGACGTCGAACGTAGATGACGCCCCAGCCAAGGCCTAGTATGGCGGCGACAAGCGAGCCGAGGAGCACCCCCAGTTTCGCCGCCCTCAACAATCCCTCATCGGAGAAGGCGAGCATCGAGATAAAGATCGACATGGTAAAGCCGATCCCAGCCAGCAGGCCGACCAGACAGACGCCACCCCACGAAACGCCCGGAGCAAGGCGACACCAGCCGAATCGTACCGCGGCCCAAGTCGTGCCGACGACGCCAAGCGGTTTCCCAGCGATCAAGGCAAGCGCAGTGCCCATCATCACCAGATGGCTCCCAGCGGAGAGATCAGCGCCTGCTAGGCTGACGCCGGCATTCGCCAGCGCGAAGATCGGCATGACGCCGTAAGCCACCCACGGATGCATTGCCATCTGCACCCGCGACACCGGCGGCAATATCTCGCGGTGAGCTACGCGAAGGTCTCGCAGCGGTTGCTCTAACAGGTGCGGATCCCCTGCCTTCACCGCATCGCTGCTTCGCAACTGCTTGAGCGCTCGCGACACTACTTCCAGCGGCGGCTCTCGCATCGGTATAGCGCGTACCGGAGTTATCAGCCCGAGCACAACACCTGCCAGGGTTGGATGGATGCCGGCTACCATGAACCCAATCCAAACCAAAGAACCCGGCAGTACGTAAAAGGGCGCAGAACCGATCCCAATCCGCTGACATCCCAAAACCGCGAGAACACCAATCGACGCAATGATGAAACCGCCCAGCTGAAAGCTGGCGGTGTAGAAGATGGCAATGATCAATACCGCAATGATGTCGTCGATGATCGCCAGCGCAAGCAGGAAGACCCGGACGTTGACCGGGATCGTTCGTCCAAGCAGCGCGAGCACCCCAACGGCAAAGGCGATGTCTGTCGCGGTTGGCACGGCCCAGCCCTGCCCTCTAGCCGGATCGCTGTTGAGGGTCAGATAGATGAGCGCCGGGACGATGACGCCACCAGTCGCCGCGACCAGCGGCAGAATGGCTTGGTCGAGTCTGCTCAGTGCGCCTTCATGAACCTCGCGCCGAATCTCCATGCCCACGACGAGGAAGAAAACTGTCATCAGCGCGTCGTTGACCCAGAAGTGCAGCGATTGGGAAAAAACGTATCCTCCGACACCGATTGTGAGCGGGAGGCTCCAGAAGGCGTGATAGCTATGATCGAACGGAGAGTTGGCCCAAATCAGTGCAGCGGCAGCGGCCGCGAGGAGCACGGCACCGCTGACAGCCTCAACATGCAGGAACCTGTGAAGGGTGCTGAGGGCTTGTTCCGCCAGCCGCTGGGCTCTCGGCAGATCGTCGAATGAACAGCTATCGTTCATGGGCACGCGCTTTCCGCGTGGCGGCCCGACCATCGCTCAGCCTGTCGCTGCTCTATGCCAGCGAGCACCCGAACGCCGTTATACATGGCGATGGCGACAATTCAACCTCGGAGGAGTGATCGGTCACCAATGTCTGTTCTGGTCATTTTCGACGCATTTGGCAGAGATTGAGGGCTGGTTCCGCTCCTGTCCGTAAGCGCCGTACCAAGAGCGGGCCAGGAGCGTCGCGTTTGGCCGGACTGCCGCGATTCAAACTCCCGAACTGGGGGCTCGAATCATGCGCTTCCAACTCGCCGACCATGAATGGACCGGCCATCAAGCCGATGCTGCCGAACAAGCCGCGTGGCGTTCCTCGGGTGAACGACAGACGGGTCCTGAATTGCATCTTCTGGGTCCTCCGATCAGGAGCACCCTGGCGTGATCTGCCGACGGCGTTTGGCCCATACACCACTTGCTACGACCGCTTCGTCAGGTGGCGGCGGGCCGGTGTTTGGGGCCGCATCACAGAAGCGCTTGCCACTGCCCATGATGCCGCTGTCCAGATGATCGACACCTAAATTGTCCGAGTGCATCAGCTCTCCTCTCTAGAGAGAGCAACAACTAATGCGACGAATTTGCGTTCCAGATGACTAGGGACGCTCGCCTGTCCCGCGAAGGTGAGTCTAAACAACGGCATCTCCGACAGTGGCTAACTCGCGCCGAATGTGATAATCAAGGTCACATGGTGGCACTCAAGAGTGCCACACAAAGAATGCTCGTCGGACCGAAAAGTTCAATAGAATCAACGCTCGCCAGGATCTTTAACTCAGTTCAATCCTGTCTGGCAGCACCATTCTCTGGCTCACATCACGCACAGATCAGCATTCTCGCGGCACTTGGCGCCCGAGTTTTGCTCTCCTCTTTCGCCCTCTTCCGTGAAGAGGGCGCAGGGAAGGCCGGGTGCCGGCTGGCACCCATGATCCGCCGCGCCAGGAACTTGCACACGCAAATGCGCAGGCGGGAAACAGGTGGGCCGGAAAAACACCCGGCCTTCCCTGCGCGATGGTCTGACGGCTTATGCGCGCTCTCCCCGGAGCCGAGTTCCTTCTGGCCTCCGTCGCCTCGCGAATTGGCGATGCCTCGAAACCCGGTAGAGCCCCGATCCATCTCCGCAAGGCTTGACCGTAGCAACGACGGTCAGGACCACGCGTTTTCGCCGTACGCAGCCATCCAGCTCCGCCCAAGGGCTTCGCCGGACACAGGCGCCGTCCGTTCCGCACGCAGTCAAGGCCCTCACGAGGTTCATCTCGCCCTGGTCCCGCATTCGCGTGCCCGGCACTGCCGCGTCCACCGCACCCCGGCCCACGTTCGCGACGACGTACGATCGCCCCTCTTCTCGGGCCGGGATGGCGGAGAGAATGCCGCAATTCCGAATTTCGGTAAAGTGGAATATTTTTACTGCAGAGGATTGACGGGTTTGTGCGAGCGGCGGGTGTGTTGCCCGACGCATCAATTAGCGCGAGCGTGTCGGCTTGTGGCGACATCGCATTTGTCACTCGCCGCAGGTTCCATCAGGTCATGCTGCTGACGCATTCTCTGTCTTAGTCGGTGACAACCTAAAACACTGCGTGCGGACCGCTCTGGTTCGCACATCGGTTCCGTAGCCAGGGGTTGGCTCGAATCCGCAAAGCATTGGTGCAAGTTCATGAACGCTTCCGCGTTCGCTTGACCATGCTTGCGGTAGCGGAACCGGACGTTCGAAAAAATCACAGGAGTTATAATGCTGTTCCGCTCGAGCGCCGCAATTTGCGGCGCCCTGGTTGCGCTTGCCGTTTCTGTTCCCGTTGATCGAAGTGAAGCGTGTGAAGTTCACTCAAGCGCCGTCGTCGATGCCGCCTCCGGGGAGGCGGTCGTCGGCGCCGCATCCATGTACAATCCGTTCAAGCCCGGCAAGGAGGAGGGCGGTCCGAACACAGCCTCCGGCGAGCGCTATGATCCCTCTGTCTGGGCGGCTGCCATCAAGACGAATTTGCGCGGGAAATTTGGTGGAGTCCAATTTGGCGCGAAGCCGAAATATGCCCTGGTCGAGGCCGTCGGCAAGAAGGTCATCGTCAAGATAAATGACGTGGGGCCATTAAGGCCCGGCCGCATCATCGACCTCAACGAGCGGACGATGCGCCATTTCGATCCAAGCCTGGAGCGCGGAGTCATTGTTGGCGTAAGGGTCAGCCCACTTCCCGGGGACGATTGGATCCCGGGACCGGTGGGCTGAACGTCCCGCGCGAAGTGGCGTAGCCCGGATGGCGCGCAAGCGTAATCCGGGGCCACATTCATCGCGCAGGAATTTCGTCTTCGCCCGCCTGGTGTCCGGTGAGGCGATCGTCGGCGCGGCGCAGTCGCCGGCATAGCTCGCGATTGACGTTCTGCAGGACGATCACATAGGCGTGGATATCGGCCTTGTAGCAAGCGTAGAGCTTTCGCGCCGTCAGCTCGTACAGCACCGTCGGACTCTCCGCGACCACCGTGGCGGAGCGATTCTGCATTTCAATCAGCGTCATTTCACCGAAGAAATCGCCAGTCTCCAGAACGGAAATCGGGATGACGCTTCCCGAGTTCGCCTGCTTGCTCACCGCCAGCCGGCCGGATTTGACGATGAACAGCGAGCGTCCCGGCTCGCCTTCCGCCACGACGGTCGCGCCGGCATCAAAGCGGCACTCGACCAGCATCGAAATCAGCAGGTCGAGGCTCGGGTCCGGAAGACCGCCGAAGAACGGTGTCGCGAGCAGGAACGTTTTCAGCTCGGGGGCACTGACAACCATCGCGCTAGGATACGCCCCGTCGCTATCTGCGGCAAGCAGAGCAGACGTCGGCGGTGACGACGCTCAGCGTCGTTCGAACAATATGACCAGCAAAAGTTTCGCAGGATGGGTAGAGCGACCTGTCCGCCGAAGCCCAAAGGGCGAAGGCGGAAGCGAAACCCATCGCGGGCTGGTTGGTGACGAAGCATGATGGGTTTCGCAAGTCGCTCTACCCATCCTAACGCGCGGCCATGTCACTGCGGCGCAGTGCTCTCACCGCGCAACGTCCTTCGCTTTCGCCACACCTGCAAGTCAATCATGGCTTTTACGGTTGCCGCGAGGACGAGCGCGCAGAGCGCCGCCTTCGAGATCGTCTCCATCGTCCCCTCGATCAGCAGGCAATGGGCCACGCTGCCTGCGACGATGACGATCGCCAGCGGCATATGAATGAAGCGCCAGGTTCGCGGTCGCAGGCCCAATCGCCGGCGCAGGGCGGCCAAGAGTGCGACCGCGAAGATGGCCCACATGGCGGTCACGCCGAAGGGAGAGAACGGGGTCGGCGATGAGAAGGTCAGCGCGTCGATCATGTCGGGCGGACTGGTGATCCAGAGGCCAACGACATGGATCACGATCGCTGCGACCAGCGTGCCGCCGATCCAGTGATGCGCACGCCGTCCGCGATAGGCCGGGAATCCCGGCAGATATCCGCCGATCAGCAGGGGCTGAACGAGCACGAGGCCGAGGGCAACAATCCCCGCAAACCCGGCCACGACGTAGAGCGGACCGCGCCATGCGAGCTGCTCGCTTCCCGCTGCCGCGACGATCGGCACGCCAATGGCGAAAGCAAGGGCAACCCAGATCAGGATCACCCGGGCCAGTCTCCACCCCTTCATTCGCAACCCGGTCAGGCCGGCTGCAGGACGAAGTGCGCTTCCAGGCTCGTCTCCTTCGCGCTCCGCATCACCGGCCGCAGAAAGACGGTCTTGAACTCACCGCTGTCATAGGCGAGGTGACCATGCGGCTGGCCGAAGATGGGAATGATCTGCGGCATCTCGAGCCGGAACTTGCCGTCCTTGTCGGTGAGCGTGGCGCCATGACTCTGCGGTTCGTGCTCCTGCCCTTCGGTCGTGTGCGCCCAGATCTGGATGCGCTGCCCGACGAGCGGCGCCCCGTCGCCTGCGCGGCGTACGCTGCCGCTCATCCAGAAGCCGCCCTTGCCGATCCGGTCCACGGTCGGCGCGCCCTTGCGATAGTTGTTCGCGCCACCCGACATCGACTCGGTCGGCGCGAGGCCTTCCGCGCGGGCCGGCAACAGGAGCCCGGACATCCCGGCCGCCAGGACCGAGCCGCCGGCGGCGAGGAGATAGCGTCGGTTGAGTACGACCATGGTCATGTCAGTTCCTCCTCGACCCGTGCAGTGGCTCCGCCGAGGGTACAACAACAGGCGCAAAACGCCCAGTTGAGACGAAGGGCGCCATAGGTCGCAATAACAGGGTTGTGAACGGAGGCACAGGCCAGTCAAACAGCCGCTAACGAACGCCATTCTCGCGGCATGAAACGCCCGAGTTCGGTTTTGGTCCTTCCCCCTCTTCCGTGAAGAGGGCGCAGGGAAGACTTGGTGCCGGCTGGCACCCATGTGGCCCGCTGTGCTGCTTCGGCCATAGCGCCGGGTCACTGTTCAGCCTGCTGCGGGCGTAATAGCCTGATCGATCCAACACATCATGCGGGGCAAACTTGCTCAATGCGGGCTGGGAGAGACCATCAATGAAGCGCTGGTTGCCCGGACTCGACACTCTCCGTCAATATGAGGCAGCATGGCTTCCGCACGATATCTTCGCCGGCATCGTCCTGGCGACAATGCTGGTCCCGGTCGGCATTGCCTATGCAGCTGCATCGGGCCTGCCGGGCATCTACGGTTTGTACGCAACGATCGTGCCGCTGCTGGCCTACGCGCTGTTCGGCCCAAGCCGCATTCTCGTCCTTGGCCCGGACTCGGCGCTGGCGGCAATACTCCTTGGAGTCATCGCTCCCTTGGCCCAGGGCGATCCCCTGCGGGCCGTGACACTCGCGGGCATGATGGCGATTGTCTCAGGGACGGTCTGTATCCTGGCTGGTGTCGCGCGCCTTGGCTTTATCACCGAGCTTCTCTCGAAGCCGATACGCTACGGGTATATGAACGGAATTGCCCTGACCGTATTGATCAGCCAGCTGCCTAAGCTCTTCGGCTTTTCCATCGAGAGCGAGGGGCCACTGCGAAGCCTGTGGGCGATTGTCAGCGCGATCCTTGGGGGGCAGATAAACTGGGTCGCGTTCGCGATTGGCCTCGCCACGTTGATCGTGATCCTGCTTCTCAGGAACAACAAGCGGGTACCGGGGCTTCTGATCGCGGTCGTTGGGGCTACGCTCGTCGTCGGGGTACTTGATCTCGGGACGCAATACGGCGTCAAGGTGCTGGGCCCCCTTCCCCAGGGCCTGCCGGGTTTCGTTGTCCCATGGATCACCTCCAGCGACCTCGTCCCGGTGCTGATCGGCGGTTGTGCAGTAGCGATGGTTTCGTTTGCCGATACGAGCGTACTTTCACGTGCCTACGCTGCACGATTGGGGTCTCGGGTCGATCCCAACCAAGAGATGGTCGGGCTCGGTGCCGCCAATCTGGCGACGGGATTTTTCCAGGGCTTCCCGATCAGCAGCAGTAGTTCACGGACACCCGTTGCGGAAGCCGCCGGTGCCCGCACTCAACTCACCAGCGTCGTAGGCGCGCTTGCCATCGCGTTGCTCCTCCTGGTCGCGCCGAGCCTGCTCCAACATCTACCCACCGCCGCATTGGCCGCCGTCGTCATCGCATCGGCGATTGGCTTGATTGAAGTTGCCGATCTCAAACGAATCTATCGCATTCAACGGTGGGAATTCTGGCTGGCGATCGTCTGCTTTGTCGGTGTAGCAGTGCTCGGAGTCATTCCAGGAATTGGTCTTGCGATCGCAATCGCTATCATCGAGTTCCTGTGGGACGGTTGGCGCCCACACTCCGCCGTATTGGGGCGCGCCTACGGCGTCAAAGGCTATCACGACATCACACGATATCCGGATGCGCGCCGGGTCCCCGGGCTGGTCCTGTTTCGCTGGGATGCACCTCTGTTTTTTGCCAACGCCGAATTCTTCAGGGAACGCGTCCTGGAAGCCGTAGCGACATCGCCAACACCCGTGCGTTGGCTAGTTGTTGCCGCGGAGCCGGTCACGAGCGTAGACGTCACCGCCTGCGACGTGGTTGCCGAACTGGACCGATCGTTGCACGCGCAAGGCATAGAGTTTTGTTTTGCCGAACTCAAAGATCCCGTGAAGGACAAGCTGAAAAGATTTGGCCTCTTCGCGCAGCTTGGAGAGCATTACTTCTTCCCGACAATCGGCGTAGCCGTCGCCCGTTATCTCGAAACCAACAACGTGGAATGGGAGGACTGGGAGGACAACGACGTGCGGGGCTTGGAGAGAGTAGCGGGCCGAGATACCGCGTCTGGTCCTTAGCCGAGATTCAGACTCAAACCCGACGACTGCGTCCTGACGCGGTGTCATTTTTGTCCCGGATGCGCAGCGATTGCAGTCGTATGCTCGCCGCTCCTTTTTCGACGACAGCCACCGTCATCGTGTCGGGCTCGAAGGTCACCTCGACGTCGGCGCCGGCATCGACGGCAGTGCCGATCATCACCAGATCGACGAATTCCCTCCCATCGTTATCGCCGAAGATGGCGCGCTTGATACCCGACCAGGTTTGGACCGGCACCCTGAGCGGGTCGCATTCGTTTGCGTAGGCCAGAGTCACGCTGCCCCGAGGCCGGGCGCCGTTATGCACGAGATAGATGCCTTGGCCACCGACAAGCCAGAAACCGGGTGAATCTCGACCGTTCATGGCTCGCACCGAAACCGGCCATTGCCGGACGGCCTCGTTCCAGAGCGCCTTCAGCCTTGCATGAGGAAAGGTCAGCTTCACTGAAGTTGGTTCCGCCGAGCTGCGTGGTTATCCGTGATCGCGTCGGCAATCTGGTCGCGTGGCACAACGCACACGATCTTGGCATCATTCGGCAGGGCGAACGTCAGCCAATAGGTTTCGGCGTCGTACGGGGCGATCACCACGACGGCTTCGACGTAGGCAGCCTTGCTGTTGTCGGCGACGGAAAACCCAGCGTCCGTCAGCGCGGTGCGTTCCTGTTCGTCAAACTTCACGGCGTCATCTCGTGTCTGGAGGACGCCCCCGGCGACTCGCGGTTTACTCGCACCGCTTATGGAAACCTCGTTAAACCGCATTAAGGTTGTGAAGGATTGGCAATGTCCGGCGACGACGGGAGCCCGACGACTCGAGCGTCACGGCTGCGCGAACGAGACCCAAGCCGTTGAATGATCTTTCTTGTCAGCGCCGCATCCCTCAATATTCAGCAGGCATCCACTGGTGGCGCCGCAGCGCCCTACCGCGACTGCGTCCAGATGTCGCGCTCCTCGTCCACGGTCAGGACGATCGGCATCGGCTTCGGCTGGATCGGTTGTTACCGCGATTTAACTGGCTGATCTCTCCAGATCGGGCGAGGGCTGCACGCGAGCACACCGTCCGCGAGAACGACCAACAATGCCGGAAATTGAAATCACCGACGAGTGCCGCGCTCTGATTGCGGCCGAGTTCCCGTCCGACGATACCGGACAACGCCTGGCAAGCGGCAAATGGCAGATACAGATCGATGAGGTGACGTGGCAAATGCTGCACAAGGCACGGCGGCCCGGCGAGTCGGTATCGGACTGCATCATTCGCGTTATCATCATCATCCAGCACAAGCGCGGCTTGCTGTAGCTGCCGCCAACGGGAAAGGTGCCGGCCACATCTCGACCGCTGGGGGCTGAGCCAAAACTAGTAACGGAGGACGATTTCGCTCTTGAGAAGCAGAAAGGTAGATCCTGGCCCGCTACATCGTCTCTGACGTTAGCGCAGCAGATTTGGATTGCATTTGCGCGCTACGGGCGCGCTAACATTTCCATAATGAGCCACTACATGTGAGGCCGCAGCGCACATCGCACTCCCACCCGGTACCCACCCATGATCCCCTTCTCCGTGCTCGACCTCGCTCCCATCCGAAGAGGTGGCGATGCGGCGCAGGCGTTCCGCAATTCGCTCGACCTCGCCCAGCATGCCGAGCGCTGGGATTTTAAGCGGTTCTGGCTGGCCGAGCATCACAACATGACGGGCATCGCGAGCGCGGCGACGTCGGTGGTGATCGGGCATGTTGCGGGCGGGACCAGGACGATCCGGGTCGGGTCCGGCGGGATCATGCTGCCGAACCATTCGCCGCTGGTCATCGCCGAGCAGTTCGGTACGCTGGAGTCGCTCTATCCCGGGCGCATCGATCTCGGGCTCGGCCGCGCGCCGGGCACCGACCAGTTCACGGCGCGGGCATTGCGGCGCGACCTCGCCACGACTTCCGAAAATTTTCCGCACGACGTGCTGGAGTTGCAGGCGCTGCTCGGTGATGTCCAGCCGAACCAGGCTATCCGCGCCGTGCCCGGCTTTGGGACGAAGGTACCGCTCTGGATCCTGGGATCGAGCACTTTTGGCGCGCAGCTTGCGGCGATGCTCGGGCTGCCTTTCGCGTTCGCCTCGCATTTCGCGCCCCAAATGATGATGCCGGCGCTGCGCGAATATCGGGCGCGCTTCGAGCCGTCGGCGCAGCTCGACAAGCCTTACGCGATGGTCGGCGTCAACGTGTTCGCCGCCGAGAGCGACGCGGAGGCGCAGCGGATGTTCTCCTCGCTCCAGCAGCAATTCATCAATCTGCGCCGCGGCACGCCCGGCCCGCTTCCGCCGCCGGTCGACGACATGGACGCGCTGTGGTCGCCGGCCGAGAAGGCCATGGTTGGCCAGTCGCTGTCCTGCTCCGCCATCGGCGCGCCTGAAACGGTCGAGCAGAAGCTGAAGGCGCTGATCGCCGAGACCGGCGCGGACGAGCTGATGACGACGGGCCAGATCTACGACCACGCCGCGCGGCTGCGCTCGTTCGAGATCGCGGCCGAAGCGCGCGATCGGCTGGCGAAGCAGCCGGCAGCGTGAGCATCGCGCACCGTGAGTGTCACGGTGACGGATGAATTATGGAGCGGCGCAGGTGAAGCTCTCGGCCTGCTCGATGCTGCCCTGGCCAAGATAGCGGGCCTGGCGAGGATAGGGGCACAGCGGCCGGCTGCGCCCCGGCCAGGGTGTCGTCGCACCCGCGCGAGCTTCGATGCGCTCCGGCGCGCGGCCCTGCTCGACCCAGGTCACCAACGGGGTCAGCACGTCAAAGCTGTCGGTGGAAGGCCCTCCCGAACAATGATTCATGCCGGGCACAAGGAAGAGGCGGGCGAATTCGCCCGTCGCCTTCTCTCCGCCTGCCGCGTCCGTGAGCCGCTTGTACCAATCCAGCGTATCCAGCGCCGAGAAGGTTGGGTCGCTGACGCCGTGATAGAGCAGCAGCTTGCCGCGCCGCTGACGGAAACCGGAGAGATCGACTGCATTCGCGGAGATCGTCTGCACCGAGGATTCCGGCATCGCCGCGCTCGTGGCAAATATTCTCGTGTGGGCGGCCGTCACATCCACGGAGCGGTAGAAGTCGTAAACCGCCTCCGCTTCATTCGGTAACGGCGCCTGCGGAGGGGTCATATAGAGATATGCCAGCGTCGCTCCAAAGGACACGTTGAACGCGTTGACGCGGCTGTCGGGTGCCGTGCCGAGAATCCAGCGCCGCCATCCCTCCGTGGCGATTCCGGAGTCATAGGGATATGACGCATAGATCCGGCGCCCCTGTGCCGTGGTCGGCCCCTGGAAATGGTTTTCGAGTGCTGCGACTTGAGCAGCGGAGAGGCAGCTGGCGGTCTTCTCGGACGTACACTGCAGCGTGCGCGGCGAGAATCGACAGGCAGGCACATTGTCGATGATCCCGTCGGCAAGTCCATCGGCTGCGTCGCAGGACTGAACGATCGCCCTGGAGAGCAATTCCATATCGGCCTGAGACAAGGCCTGCGCCAGGATGGGGCGGCCGTCCGGGGCCTTCGGTGAGATCGCCGCAAAGCCTTGCGTCGACGCGGCCCCCGCAAGACCCTTCTCGGGCATTCGAAAAGCCGGTGCACCCGCTGCCACCCCATCGAAGTGCTCCGGGAAGCGCTGCGTGATCGCCATCCCGTGCCGCCCGCCATTGGAGCAGCCCAGGAAATAAGAGTAGCTGGGCAAGCGGCCATAATAGGTCTGGATGAAGTGCCTGGCTTGCCGGGTCACGACGTCGTCGGCGCGATAGCCGAAATCGATCCGCGCTTGCGGATCGAGGCCGAAGCTGGCGCCGCCGAGGGGACCCGGCGCGTTGCTGTGTCCGGCATCTGTCGTGACCGTCGCGTAGCCCTGATTGAGCGCGCTGGGCCGTCCGCCACCGGGCTGCACATCCCCGCTGCCGAGGACGCCATCGGTGCCTCCCTGCCCCTGGAACACGAAGCGGCCGTTCCACGCTTCCGGCAATCTGAGATGCAGGCCGATGGCAAACTTCTGGCCGTCAACGCCGGTTCGCTCGTCCAGGTAGGCAAGCACTTCGCAATGAGCGGCCAGCCCGCCGGCCGCCGGACGCAGCTGGGCCTCGCTCACGCGTATCGTCGGACCGGACTCCGATTGAAGCCGATCGCATGCTGTCACGGGCGAGACGGCGTCGCTGCCGGCGGCCGCAGTTGCGATAGAGACGGCGCACCCCACGAAAGCAAGCGCCGCACTCGGCCAAGATTGGCAGCGCAGCCTTCGCCGTGCCGAGACCATCAACATGCCCCCCGATCGTGAACGACCCGACTAGTCCGGAAAGCCGAACAGCTTTGCCGGATTGTGCACCAGGATCTTCTCCAGCTCGGCCTGGTCGGGCGCGTAGCGATACATCAGCTCGAGCAGGTCGGCGTCGTTGGGCGGCTGCTTGACGGAGACGGGATGCGGCCAGTCGCTGGCCCAGACGCAGCGGTCGATTGCGGCCTCGATATAGGCGCGCGCGATCGGGACCACGTCGTCGTAAGGCGGGCCAACCTTCGAGGTCTTCTCGCCGAGCGACAGCATCACCCAGAAATTGCCCTTGGCGAGCAGCTCGAGCATCTTGCGCAGGTTCGGATCGGCCTTGCCGGCTTCCGGATCGGGCCGCGCCATATGGTCGATCAGCACGGGGACGTCGAGATTCTCGTACTTGGCGACGCTGGAGACGATGCCGTCCTTCTCGGGCTGGATCTTCACGTACCAGCCGAGCTCGCGGATGCGCGCGATGGCGCGGGCGAAATCGGCGTCCGACAGCACCGCGCCGAGCTCCTGGCGGAAACTGAAGCGCGCGCCGCGCACGCCCGCGTCATGCAGCTTGGCGAGATAAGCGTCGTTCGCCTCCGCGAACACCAGCGCATTGGCGCAGCCGCGATAATTCGGGCCCATCGCGGCGAGGCCGTCGAGCACGACCGAATGATCCGCGCCGTACGTGGTGGTCTGCACGATGATGCCGCGCTCGATGCCGAGCGTCTTGTGCACGCGCAGCGCCGCTTCCCACGTCGCGGTCGGCATCCGGTAGGCCGCACCGGGACGCTCCGGATATTTATCGATGGGCCCCAGCACGTGAAACTGGCTGTCGACGGTCTTCGGCGGCGGCGCCTTGATGGGACGGCGCGGGTTCGGGTCGAACGGCAGATAGGTCGGCATGCGCGAGTCTCCTTCAGTCGATCACGGCAGTGAAGTCGCACTGAACCAGCGCGCCGCCGTCCATGTTGTCCATCGGCAGCGCGTGGCGCGCCGGGCGCGAATGCTCGTCCGGAAACATCTTCAGCCACTCGACATTGACCGGGCCGCGCTGCGTACGGTCCTTCAGCCACACCGTCATCTTGATGATGTCGTCCGTGGTGCCGCCGGCGGCCTCCACCGTCGCCTTCATGTGCGCGAACATGTTGGCGCATTGCGCGTCCAGGCCCTCGGGCATCACGCCGGCCGCATCGCGGCCGAGGATGACACCGGACATCACGAGATTGCCGATGCGGCAGGCGTTGGGAATCGGGTTGGCGTGCTTGAAGCCGCCGATGTGGATGCTCTTGCGGCGCGTTTGACCCGTCATGGTGCGCTCCCTCTTATGTGTTGATTCAGACGAACTGGCACGACACCGAGCCGAACACGCCATAGTCGGCGTGGAAGGTGTCGCCACGGCGGATGTCGACGGGCCGCGTGAACGATCCCGCCAGCACCACTTCGCCGGCCGCGAGATGTTCGTCATGCGGCGCGAGGCGATTGGCGAGCCAGGCGATGCCGTTGGCGGGATGGTTGAGCACGCCGGCGGCAAGCCCGGTCTCCTCGACCTCGCCGTTGCGGAACAGCAGCGCGCCGATCCAGCGCAGGTCCGCATCCATGGGACGGAACGGGCGGCCGCCCAGCACCAGCGCGGCGTTCGCCGCGTTGTCCGAGATCGTGTCCATGACTTTTCGCGTCTTGCCGGTATCGGGATCGACGCGATGCATGCGCGTCTCCAGGATTTCGAGCGCAGGCGTGACGTAGTCAGTGGCGTTGAGCACGTCGAAGATGGTGCAGTCAGGCCCACGGAGCGGCGCCTTCAGCACGAAGGCGAGCTCGACCTCGATGCGCGGCGCGTGGAAGCGGTCGAACGGGATCGGCGTGGCGTCGGCATAGAACATGTCGGCGAACAGCACGCCGTAGTCGGGCTCGGAGATGCCGACCGCGTTCTGCATCGCCTTCGAGGTCAGCCCGATCTTGTGCCCCTTGATGATGCGGCCGCGGTCGAGCTGAAGTTTCGTCCAGGCGCGCTGGATAGCGTAGGCGTCCTCGATGGCGAAGTCGGGATATTCCTTCGAGAACATCGGGATCAGCGTCTTGCTGCGCTCGGCCTCATCCAGGCGCGCCGCGAGGCGTTCGATCGTGGCGGTATCAAGCATGGGTTACTGCTCCGCGGCGACGGTGTTGCGCAGCACGCCGATGCGGCTGGACTCGACCTCAACGACGTCGCCCACCCTGAGCCAACGCGGCGGATCGAAACGCGCGCCCGCGCCCGTCGGCGTGCCTGTGACGATCATGTCGCCGGGCTTCAGGGTGGCAAAGGTGGAGAGATAGGAGATCAGGAAATCGAACGGGAACATCAGCCGCTCGGTCGTGTCCTGCTGCCGCACCTCGCCGTTGACGCGCGTGATGATGTCATGAGGCCCGCGCGGATCGAGCTCGTCGGCCGTGACGATCCACGGCCCGATGCTGCCGGAGCGGTCGAAGTTCTTGCCCTGGGTGACGTTGAACTTGCCGTGGCGCAGCCAGTCGCGGATCGTGCCCTCGTTGCACAGGGTCATGCCGAAGATGTGCGCGAAGGCCTGCTCTCGCGGGATGTGACGGCCGCCCTGCCCGATCACGATGACGAGCTCGCCTTCATAATCGAGCTGGTCGGACACATGCGGCTTCTCGATCGGCTGGCCGGAGCCGGTCATGGACGACATGCTGCGCACGAACAGGCTGGGATATTTGGGCAGGTCCGAGCTGTCTTTATACTCGGCGTTGCGTTCGGCGTAGTTGACGCCGATGCACCAGAGCTTTTCCGGCGCCAGCACCGGCGGAAGCAGGACGAGGCCTTCCAGCGCGTGGTCGGGCTTTTGTCCGGCCACCGCTTCCTGCACGTCCGCGAGCGCATTGGCCGCGATCAACGCTTTCACGTCGGAGAAGTCGCGGCCGATCCGCCTGGTCAGATCGACGACACCGCCTTCAACGGCGGCGCCGTAGCGCGGCTCTCCGTTCAAGAGATAGCTTACGAGTCGCATTGTCGTGTTCTCCGATGGTCTTCAGGCACAAGGGCCCGTGCGATGGGCCGCGCGCTCAGTCTTTGGATTTGGGAGTCTGGAAGACGGTGTTCAGCGTCACGATCTCGCCGAGACGGGCGTAGCGCGGGCCGCCGATGCGCGCGATCGGGTCGAGCGCCGCGGTCTCGACCTTGCCGTCATTCACGAGGCCGTCGCGGATGTGGAACATCACGACCTCGCCGACGATGAGCCGGCTGCGTGCCTCGCCGAATTCGAGGCACTGCCGGAAGCGGCACTCCATCGCCACGGGTGCCGCCGCCAGCCGCGGCACCTTGATCCGCTCGCACGGCAGCGTCTCCAGCCCGAGATGCTCGACCTCGCTGATTTCAGGCGGATGCTCGACCGAGCTGTCGTGCACCGCGGACATCAGCGGGGTATCGGCGATGTGGATCACATATTCCTCGGTATCGAGGATGTTGTGCGCGGTGTCCTTGTAATCGGCGCCCTTGCGGCCGACGCTGATGGCGAGCATCGGCGGCTTCTGCGAGACGAAGGTGAAGGCGCTGAAGGGGGCGAGGTTGAGCACGCCGGAGCGCGACAGGCTCGTGACCCACGCGATCGGGCGCGGCACCACGATGCCGGTCATCAGCCGGTAGATGCGCTCCGCGCCGAGCTCGGTGGGGTCGATCCGCATCGCTCAATCAGCCTTGATGTTGGCCTTGCGCACGACTGGAATCCACTTGGCGTCCTCGCGCACGAGATAGGCTTTGAACTCGTCCGGCGTCATCGGGGTGGATTCGCCGCCAAGCTTTTCGAACTTGTCGACCACACCGGGATCTTTCAGGATCGCAACCAGCGTCTCGTGAAGTTTGTCGACGATCGGCGCCGGCGTGCCGGCAGGCGCGAACAGGCCCGTAAAAGTCTGGCCGTCGAAGTCCTTGTAGCCGAGCTCGGCGAAGGTCGGGACATCAGGCAACGACTTCAGGCGATGTGGGCTGGTGACGGCGAGCGCACGGAACAGGCCGGCCTTGATGTGCTGAAGGCTGACCGTGAGCTGGTCGAACGCGAACTGCACCTGGCCGCCCAGGAGATCGTTGATCGCCGGCGCATTGCCGCGGTAATGCGCGGTGACCCATTGCAGGTCGAGGCTCGACTGCATCAGCTCGCTGAGCAGATGGTTGGTGGTGCCGGGGCCGGGCGAGGCCATCGTCAGCTTGCCGGGCTCGCGCTTGGCGAGCTCGATGAATTCCTTGAAATTCGTGGCCTGCACGGACGGGTGCACTTCGAGCACCAGCGGCGTCATCGAGATCGTCGAGATCGGAAGAAAATCCTTCTTCCAGTTATAGGCCTCGCGCTTGTTGATCTCGGTCGCGAACAGCACCGGACCGTTGGCGCCGACGAACAGCGTGTAGCCGTCGGGCGCCGATTTCGCGAAGGCTTCGCCAGCGATCATGCCGCCGGCGCCGGCCTTGTTCTCGATGATGAAGGGCTGGCCGAGCTTTTCCTGGAGCTTGTCGGCGACGATGCGCGCGGCGCTGTCGACGTTGCCGCCGGCGGGATAGGGAACGATCAGCTTGACGCTGCGCGCCGGCCATTGCTGGCCCGATGCGGGTCCCGCCAGCATCGCAGCTGCGGCAGCTATGGCAATCCAGATTAATCTCATGTTAACCTCCCGGCGGCGCTTCCAATTCCATATCGAATGCCGTGACGTCGCGCATGGCGCTCGATCGCGGCGCAATCTCCAGATGAGCGCTTTACCTGTCGAGTGAATTGTGGCGTTCTTGTCCATATTATGGACAGGACGAACTCCGCAAGATCCGCCCGCGGAACGCCTGAGCCGCGACAGGGCGCGCAGGCGATCCGGCGCGCGCTCGCGGTGCTGCGTATTCTTGCCGCAGGGCGCGAAGACGGCGTGCCACTGGCCGAGGTCGTGCGCGCGACCGGCCTCACCCGCCCGACCGTGCATCGCATCGTCCACGTGCTGATCGAGGAAGGCATCGTCGAACGTTACGAGCGAACCGGCCGCTACGCGATCGGCAACCAGGTGCCTGAGCTCGCACTTGCACGCCCGCGGCCGTCGCGGCTGCTGGTCGCCGCAAATCCGTCGCTGCGGCGCGCCTCCACCGAGATCGGCGACACGCTGTTCCTGACGGTGCGGACCGGCAACGACACGCTGTGCGTCGATCGCAGGATCGGAATCTATCCGATCCAGGTGCTGTCGATCGAGGTCGGCGCGCGCCGGCCGCTCGGCGTCTCTAGCGCAGGTGTCGCCATCCTCGCCGCGATGCCGGCGCCTGATGCGCGAAAAATCGTCGCGGCCAACGAGAAGCGATTCGAGGCCTACCGGACCGACGTCGCGACGGTGCTCGGCCAGGTCACGGCCGCGAGACGGCTGGGATACGGCATGAGGGAGATCGGCCTCGTGCAGGGCACGAAATCGATCTCCACCTGGATCAAGACCCCGGACGGACGGCCTGCCGCGGCGATCACCGTCTCCGCCGTTCGGACGAGGCTCGGCCCGCGACGCGAGCAGGAGGTGGTGGAGATTTTGCTGCGGGAGGCGCGGATCATCGAGCAGGCGATCGGGGGCTAGCTTGGCTGAGGCGACTCTTCGCCTCTCCCCGCAAGCGGGGCGAGGGGGCGCACCTTCGCCGCTGTCAATGGGCTGACGTGCCGCGCCATTTTATGGCACAACGGCCACCTCCGCCGACCGACCAACGAGGCCACGCATGCCCGCGCCAAAACCGCCTGCCTTCGAGACCCTGAGCCTGCATGCGGGCCAGCATCCGGATCCCGCGACCGGCGCCCGCGCGGTGCCGATCTACCAGACCACGTCCTACGTGTTCCAGGATTCCGATCACGCCGCCGCGCTGTTCAATCTGGAGCGCGCCGGCCACATCTATACGCGCATCTCCAATCCGACCACCGGCGTGCTGGAAGAGCGGCTCGCGGCGCTCGAAGGCGGCGTCGGCGCGATCTGCACCGCGAGCGGCATGGCCGCGCTGCATCTGGCCATCGCGACGCTCTTGAATGCCGGCGACCACATCGTGGCGTCGAGCTCGCTCTACGGCGGCACCATCAATCTGCTGGCGCACACCCTGCCGCGCTTCGGCATCACGACGACGTTTGTGAAGCCGCGCGACCTCGACGCGTTCCGCGCCGCGATCAAGCCTAACACGAAACTCGTGATCGGCGAGACCATCGGCAATCCCGGGCTCGAGGTGCTCGATATCCCGAAGGTCGCCGCTATCGCCCATGAGGCAAAGATTCCGCTGCTGATCGACAACACTTTTGCCACGCCCTATCTCAGCCGCCCCATCGAGCTTGGCGCCGACATCGTCATGCACTCGGCGACCAAATGGATCGGCGGCCACGGCATCGCGATCGGCGGTGCCATCGTCGACGGCGGCCGGTTCGACTGGCGCGGCTCCGGGAAATTCGGCGTGCTGACCGAGCCCTATGGCGGTTATCACGGCATCGTCTTCGACGAACAGTTCGGCACGAGCGCCTTCATCATGCGCGCACGCACCGAGGGCCTGCGCGATTTCGGCGCCTGCCTGTCCCCGACCAACGCGTTCCAACTCTTGCAGGGCGTGGAGACGCTCGGCGTGCGCATGGACCGGCACATCCAGAACACACATCTGGTTCTGGAGGCGCTGAAGTCGAACAAGGCTGTCGATTGGGTCCTGCATCCCTCGCTGGAGGACCACACGGACTATCAGCTCGCAAAAACACTGCTGCCGCGCGGCGCCGGCTCGATCGTCTCCTTCGGCATCAAGGGCGGGCGACCCGCCGGCCGAAAATTCATCGAATCGCTGCGCATGATCAGCCATCTCGCCAATGTCGGCGACGCCAAGACACTGGTGATCCACCCCGCCTCGACCACGCATCAGCAGATGGATGCCGAACAGCTCAAGGCCGCCGGCATCGGCGAGGAGCTGGTGCGCCTGTCGGTCGGCATCGAGACGGCAAGCGACATCATCGACGATCTTGCGCAGGCGCTGCGCATCTCGCAAAAGGTCTGACACCATGAAGCTCACTGTCAACGGCGCCGAGGTGTTTGTCGCAAACGGTGGCCGCGAGTTCGACAAATCCCTGCCCGCCGTCGCCTTCATCCACGGCGCCGGCTTCGATCATTCGACCTGGGCGCTGCACACGCGATGGTTCGCTCATCACGGTTTTGGCGTGCTGGCGCCCGACCTGCCCGGCCACGGCCGCTCGGCCGGACCTTCGCTGGGAGGCATCACCGAGATGGCGGACTGGACGGCGGCATTGCTCGCCGCGGCCGGCGTGGCGAAGGCGCACCTGATCGGCCATTCCATGGGATCGCTGATCTCGCTGGAGACGGCCGCGCGTCATCCCGACAAGGTCTCCGCGCTGAGCCTGATCGGCACCGCCGCGACCATGACGGTCGGCCCGGATCTCCTGAAGGCGGCCGAGGCCAACTCGCAGGACGCCAACGACATGGTGTCGATCTGGGGCCTCGGCTTCAACGCCGAGCTCGGCGGCAGCCTCGCGCCGGGCCTGTGGATGCATGGCGGCGCGCAGGCGGTGCTGAAATCTTGCGAGCCCGGCGTGCTCTTCAGGGATCTGTCGGCCTGCAATGCTTACGCGAATGCACTCACCGCTGCGGCGAGCGTGCAGGTGCCGACCACGCTCATCCTCGGCGAACGCGACATGATGACGCCGGCGAAGGCCGGCAAGGCGCTTGCGGCGGCGATCCCGCATGCGAAGACCGTCGTGGTGCCGGGCGCAGGCCACATGATCATGGCCGAGCGCCCGGATGAGCTGCTGGCGGCGCTGAAAGGCTGAGCCGCCTCAGGACCCCGGCGTCCACTTCCAGACGATGTCGGAGACGTTGACCGGCTTCGGGATCAGGCCGAGCTTTGCAAAGCGGTCGGCGACGGCCTGCTGGGTCCTGATCACCTCCGCGTCGAGCGGCACCACGCTGTAGACGGAGCGGTTGACGAAGCGCCTGACAGCTTCGATGTCGACGCCGGTCGCCTCGGCCTGCGCCTTTGCGACCTCCTCGTGATGCTGCTCCGCCCACTTGCCTTCGGAGGCGAAGGTCGTGTTGAGCTTCGCGACCAGCGACGGATATTTCTCGACGAAGTCGGTGTTGGCGATGTAGTAGGCGTTCGGCTTGTGCACGTCCTTGTCGAAGACGAGAACGCGCGCGTTCTCCTTCAATTCGGCGAGCGCGAGATAGGGATCCCAGATCGACCAGGCGTCGACCGAACCCTTCACGAAGGCTGCCGTCGCATCGGCCGGCGCGAGCGGCGCGGGCGTGATGTCGGACCAGGACAGGCCGGCCTTTTCGAGCGAGGCGACCAGGAGATTGTGCGCGCTCGATCCCTTGCCGAAGGCGACGCGCTTGCCCTTGAGATCGGCCAGCGTCTTGATCGGCGAATCCTTCGGCACGATGATCGCCTGGGTGTCGCCCTCGGACTTCACGGCCGCGACATATTTGATTTTTGCGCCGCCGGCCTGTGCAAAGATCGGCGGGGTGTCGCCGACGAAGCCGAAATCGACGCTGCCGACGTTGATGGCCTCGAGCAGCGGCGGACCGAACTGGAAGTCGATCCATTTGACCTCGATGCCCAGCGGCTTGAAGGCGTTTTCGAGCGTTTGGCGCTGGCGTACCGCCGGGAAGAAGCCGCCCTTCTGGGTGCCGATGCGGATTTCCGCCGGCTTGTCCTCGGCGCGTGCTGGTGCGGCCAGGGCGGTTGCGAGGAGAAGCGCTGCGGTCAGGATATGTCGTCGTGCAATCATGTTGCGGTCCTTTGCGTCAGGTTCAGTTGGCGAAGAGTGAGGAATTGGCGCGGCGGCTCCGCTCCGAAAACACCGCACGGGCTGCGCGTTCGGCCTCGCGCGCCGAGCGGAATTGGCGGCCTTCGAGGCTGTCGAACAGGCGCTCGGAGGAGAAGAAGCGGAAGCCGCGCTCATCTCTTGTGATGATACCGGCGGCGCGGTCGTGGATTTCAATAATGTAGGCGTTGGACTGGATTTGGGACATGACTGCTCGTTCGCCGGAATCTCGGCGTTCCTGTCGTGGGATCTGTGCTGTGGGAGGTTGCTAGGAGGCGATCAGCAACAACAACAGGCGCCGGTTGCCGCCGAGAAACAGCGCCGCGTCATGCACGCGTGCATGTCGCTGGGATTACGCTGGTGATCCGTTCTCATATCGCGGCATCAAGCTCGAGGAGCAGTTTCGATGCTGCGAATATCGAGCGATTGGTGCGTTCGGTCAATGAAATGGCTATCCATATTTGGCACGAGCGCGCTGGCGCGCTTCTCCCGGCGCAAGCACCGACAGACGGATTCATCTCGCGATGAGTTCAACAGGCGCGGGCGGCGGACATGGTACGCTCGCGCAACGTCAGAACAGACAATTTGGGAGATCCGGACATGGCGGATGATCTGAAGGGGCGCACCGCGCTCGTCACCGGCGGCTCGCGCGGAATTGGCGCAGCCGTCTGTCGCGCCCTGGCCGCATCCGGCGCGGCGGTGGCGATCAATTGCCGGGAGCAGATCGGACAGGCCGAGCAGCTGGCAGGCGAAATCGGCAAGCAAGGCGGTCGCGCCATTGTCGTTGCCGCCGACGTCTCGCAGCGGGATGCCGTGGCTGCAATGGTCGAGCGCGTCACGGCCGGGCTCGGGCCGATCGACATCCTCGTCAACAATGCCGGCATCGCCATCACGCGCGGCGTCGACGATCTCACCGAGGACGATTTCGACCGCACCATCCTGGTCAACCTGAAATCCGCCTTCCTGTGCACGCAGGCGGTGCTGCCGGAGATGCGCGCGCGGAAATGGGGCCGCATCGTCAACATCTCCTCCGGCGCGGCGCGCGGTGCCGGCTCGATCGGCCCGCACTACAATGCATCCAAGGCCGGCATGGAGGGCCTTACGCGCGGTTATGCGGCGCGGTTGGTGAAGGAAGGCATCACCGTGAATGCGGTAGCGCCATCACTGATCGAGACCGACATGATGAGCGGCCAGCCCGGCCTCGTCAGCCGCATTCCGCTCGGCCGCTTCGGCACGGCCGATGAGGTGGCGAAAGCCGTGATGCTGCTGGTCGACAATGCCTACATGACCGGGCAGACCATCGCGCTGAGTGGCGGGATGGCGTTTAATTGAGAACGGAGCCGCGATGTCCTCTTCCCTTCTCCCCTTGTGGGAGAAGGTGGCGCGAAGCGCCGGATGAGGGGTCTCTATCCGCGAACAACGCTTTTCGTGAGGATAGATACCCCTCACCCGTCTCGCCGCTATCGCGGCGAGCCACCCTCTCCCACAGGGGGAGAGGGTAAGAGAGAGCTACCACATCGTCGCAGCAGCCCGTTCCGGCCAGATGCGATCATATTCCGCGCCACCCACTTTATTCTCGCTCGTCTCGGCGAGGATCTGGCCGGGCGTCGGCAGCGTTTTCGGATCGATCCGCTTATCGGGATTCCAGAGGTCGGAGCGGACGATGGCACGGGCGCACTGGAAATAGATTTCGTCCACATTCATCACCATGACGCTGCGCGGCGCCTTGCCCTCGACCTTGAACGAGGCGAGCAGCTCGGGATCGACGGAGAGATGGGCGCGGCCGTTGGCCCGCACCGCGTTGCCGGAACCGGGGATCAGGAACATCAGCGACACCCTGGGATCGCGCACGATGTTGCGCAAGGAATCGACCCGGTTGTTGCCGCGGCGATCCGGGAGCATCAGCGTCTTCGGATCATGGATCCGGACGAAGCCGGGGAGATCGCCGCGCGGCGAGCAGTCGATCCCCTCCGGCCCGATGGTGGCGAGCGCGGCGAACGGGGCCTTCTCGATGAAGATGCGGTAGAGCGGGGTAACGTGGTCGGCGACTTTCAGGGTCGAGGCATCGTTGGTGGCGCCGTAGATGGCCTCCAGCTGTTCGACCGTTTCAATCACCGACATTCCGTTCTCCTTGTTGCGCCGGCTATTCGTGCCAGCCTAAGTTCCTGATCACGCGCACGAGCTGGCGGCTGTGATAGTCCGCGCTGCCCGCGTTGAGGATGGTGACATCGGCATTGGCCGATGCGTCGTCGACGCTGCGCGCGAGGCGATCTGCGATATTGCCGTCGCTGTGCCGGGCCCGGGCGGCAAGCCGCTGCGCCAGCACGTCCGGCGGCGCCGTGATCGCGACCACGACGACGTTGGCGTAGGCCTGGCGCAGCGCGCCGATCACCGTGCGCGAGACATTGGCGACGACGGCCCGGCCGGCAAGAATGTCATCGTTGATTTCGAGCGGAAGAGCGTAGGAATGACCATGCGCTTCCCAGTGCACGGCGAAGTCGCCGTGCTCGCGGGCGCGGCGGAATTCGTCCTGGCTCATCGCCATGTTGTCTTCGGCTTCGGAGGATTCGCGCGTCACGACACGGCGCGGAAAGACGATGTCGTGATCGTCGATGCAGGCAGCCTGTGCGAGCCGCAACAGCGTGTCCTTGCCGGCACCGCTGGGACCGACCACGAGCACGAGCCGCCCGGGTCCGATCCCGCCGGCCTCATCGTGTGCCATGGTCGCGGTCTCGCTCATGCGACGCGGTGTCCTTCGCGCCAGACGCTGCGGACCACGGGAACGTCGCCTGCGACATGCACGCGGATCAGGTCGGCCCGCTTGCCGATCGCGACCTCGCCACGATCCGACAGGCCAACCGCCTCGGCAGGCGCCTTCGTCACGGTGCGAACCGCCGCCGGAAGGCTGATCGCGGGCACATGCTCTGGCAATTGCAGCGCGGCCATCAGGAGGCTGGACGGGATGTAGTCCGACGACAGGATGTCGAGCAGGCCCTCGCGGGCGAGATCGACCGCGGCGATGTTGCCGGAGTGGGAGCCGCCGCGCACGACGTTCGGCGCACCCATCAGGATGTCGATGCCGGCCTGATGCAGGCCGCGCGCGGCCTCGAGCGTGGTCGGAAATTCCGCCACCGACACGCGATCGCGCACGGCGTCCGCGACGTTCTCCTCGGTGGTGTCGTCGTGACTCGCGAGCGGAATATTGTACTCGTGCGCCAGCGAGACGATCTCGCGCATGTTGGCCGCTGCATAAAGCCGCTGATACTCGAAGCGCTTCGCGAACAGCTCGTCGAGCTCGGCATCGGTCTTGCCGCCGCCCTTGCCGCGGTAATAGTCGCGCAGCTTGACCTCGTCGCGGAACTGGCGCTGGCCGGGCGTGTGGTCCATCAGCGACATCAGCTTGACGTCGGGACGGTCGATCAGCTCCTTGGCCTCCTCCACCACGCTCGGCATCGGAATTTCGCAGCGCAGATGCAGGAAGTGGTCGGCGCGCAGCAGGTTGGCATCGCGCGCGGTCGTGATCGCGGCGGCAAGCACGCCGGCGCGGCCATCGACTTCCTCGGCGCCGTCCTCGCGCCAGACCCGGAGCGAGTCGAACACCGTCGTAATGCCTGAGGTCGCGAGCTGGCCGTCATAGGAGATGACGGCGGCGACCGGATTCCAGAACACTTTTGGGCGCGGCACGTAATGCGCTTCGAGATGGTCGGTGTGGAGCTCGATCAGGCCCGGCATGATGAGGTCACCGCCGGCATCCTCCGCACCCGCGGGGGCCCTGCCCTCGCCGATCTCGGCGATGCGTCCGTCGGCGAGAGCGAGCCAGCCCTGCTCGATCACCCGGTCAGCCAGCACGATCCTGGCGTTGGCGATCACAGATTCTTTCGGCTTGGCGTTCATTTCCATTTCCTTCAGGCGGCGGCGGCAAAGCTGGTGACGTCAACAATACGGTCGGCAATCAGATGGCGGATTTCGTCGTCATGGACAATGGCGACCATGGCGACGCCCTGGCGCTTCTTCTCGGCGACCAGATCGACCACGACGGCGCGGTTGGCCGCATCGAGCGAAGCGGTCGGCTCGTCCAGCAGCAGGATCGGCAGGTCCGAGATGAAGCCGCGCGCGATGTTGACTCGCTGCTGCTCGCCGCCGGAGAAGGTCGCGGGCGGAAGCTGCCAGAGTCTTTCAGGAATGTTGAGACGATGCAGCAACTCGCCGGCGCGCTGCTGCGCCTCCGCGCGCGCCAGGCCGTTCACGATCAGGGGCTCGGCGACGACGTCGATGGTCGCAACGCGCGGCACCGCCCGCAAGAACTGGCTGACATAGCCGATGGTGGAGCGGCGGATATTGAGGACCTGCCGCGGCTCGGCGGTGGCGAGATCGACCACAGCGCCGCGATGGCGAATGCCGATACGGCCGGAGTCGCAGCGGTAGTTGCCAAAAATCATCTTCAGGATCGACGACTTGCCGGCACCGGACGGGCCTGCGAGCACGACGCATTCGCCCGGGTTGACGTGGAAGGTCACGCCGCTGACGACAGGCAGCTCGATGCCGCCTTGCAGGTGCATCGTAAAGGTCTTTTTCGCGGCGGCGATGTCGATCATGGCGGTCATCGGAGGGCTCATGTTGGCAAGCTCATGGCGGCAAAATCGAGGAGACGAGGAGCTGGGTATAGGGCTCGCGGGGGTCGTCGAGGACCTGGTCGGTGAGACCAGTCTCGATGACGCGGCCGCCCTTCATCACCATCACGCGATGCGACAGCAGCCGCGCCACCGCGAGATCGTGGGTGACGATGATGACGGCGAGGTGCAGTTCCGCGACGAGGCTGCGCACGAGGTCGAGCAGGCGAGCCTGGACAGACACGTCCAGGCCGCCGGTCGGTTCGTCCATGAATACCATCCGCGGCTCGGTGACGAGGTTGCGCGCGATCTGGAGACGCTGGCGCATGCCGCCGGAATAAGTGCGCGGCGCATCGTCGATGCGCGCGATGTCGATCTCGACGCGGGTGAGCCAGTCCGACGCGGTGTCGCGGATTCGGCCGTAGTGATTCCAGCCCACCGCCATCAGCCGTTCGCCGACATTGGCGCCAGCCGAGACCGCCATGCGCAGGCCCTGCGCGGGATCCTGGTGCACATAGCCCCAGTCGGTGCGGAACAGGAAGCGCCGCTCGGCTTCGCCCAGCGTCGTGAGATCGCGGGTGATGCCGTCGCGCATCCGGTATGACACCTGGCCGGCGCTCGGCGCGAGCTGGCCCGATAGCATTTGCAGCAGCGTCGATTTGCCCGAGCCGGACTCGCCGACGATCGCCAGCACTTCGCCGGGGTAGAGCGAGAAGGAGACGTCGCGGCACGCGGCGATGCGGCCATAGGACTTGCTGAGCGACTCCGCGACCAGCAGTGACTGATCGTTCTCCAGCATCTCCTCAGCCATTTGATCCCTCCTGCGCCTTCTCCTTGTACGGCGCGGCGCTGAGGCTGCCGTGATGGCCGGCGGCCTGGCGGCCCTCGCAATAGTCGGTGTCCGAGCAGACGAACATCCGCCCGCCCTTGTCGTCGATGACGATCTCGTCGAGATAGGAATTCTCGGCCGCGCACAGCGCGCAGGGCGCGTTGAAGCGGTACGGCTCGAACGGGTGATCCTCGAAATCGAGCGACACCACCTGCGTATAGGGCGGGATCGCATAGATGCGCTTCTCGCGGCCGGCGCCGAACAATTGCAGCGCCGGGCAGTTGTCCATCTTGGGATTGTCGAATTTCGGCGTCGGCGACGGGTCCATCACGTAGCGCGCGTTCACCTTCACCGGATAGGCGTAGGCGGTGGCGATGTGGCCGAAGCGGGCGATGTCCTCGTAGAGTTTTACGTGCATCAGGCCGTATTCGGCCAGCGCATGCATGCGCCGCGTCTCGGTCTCGCGCGGCTCCAGGAAACGCAGCGGCTCCGGGATCGGCACCTGATAGACCAGCACCTGATTCGCGTGCAGCGACGTCTCCGGGATGCGGTGACGGGTCTGGATCACGGTTGCATCTTCTGTTGCCGTGGTCGTGGCGACGCCCGCGGTCTTGGCGAAGAATTTGCGGATCGAGATCGCATTCGTCGTGTCGTCGGAGCCCTGGTCGATCACCTTCAGCACGTCCTGCGGCCCGAGGATCGCCGCGGTCACCTGCACGCCGCCGGTGCCCCAGCCATAGGGCATCGGCATTTCACGGCTGGCGAACGGCACCTGATAGCCGGGGATCGCGATCGCCTTGAGGATAGCGCGGCGGATCATCCGCTTGGTCTGTTCGTCGAGATAGGCGAAATTGTAGGCGGGCGCGTTCATTCCGCGGCCTCCTTCATGGCATCGGGCGCATTGGCCTCGGCAAACTCCTTGCGCAGCTTGCGCAGGAGCCCGAGTTCGGACTGGAAGTCGACATAGTGCGGCAGCTTCAGATGCTCGACGAAGCCGGTCGCCTGGACGTTGTCCGAATGCGACATCACGAATTCTTCATCTTGCGCAGGGGCCACGGCGTCTTCGCCGAGCTCGCGGGCACGCAGCGCGCGGTCGACCAGCGCCATCGACATGGTCTTGCGCTCGCTCTGGCCGAAGGCGAGACCATAGCCGCGGGTGAAGCACGGCGCTTCCGTCGCCGAGCCCTTGAACTGGTTGACCATCTGGCACTCGGTGAGCTCGATCGAGCCGAGCGGCACGGCGAAGCCGACGTCTTCCGCGAAGAATTCGACCTCGACCTCGCCGAAGCGGATCTCGCCGACGAAGGGATGGTTGCGGCCGTAACCGCGCTGGGTGGAATAACCCATCGCCAGCAGAAAGCCTTCGTCGCCGCGTGCGAGGTTTTGCAGGCGCAGGTCGCGATCGGCCGGGAAGTTCAGCGGTTCGCGCGTGAGATCGCCGACGCTGGCGCCGTCTTCGGCCCGCGGCGAGGATTCGATCAGCCCGTCGCGGCCCAGAATATCGGTCACGCGCGGCGTGGGCGCCGTCGAAGCTTCGGCCGTCGCCGGCACTTCAGGCACAAAACCCTGGCCCAGCGAGGGATCGAGCAGACGATGCGTGTAGTCGAAGGTCGGCCCGAGGATCTGGCCGCCGGGAATGTCCTTGAAGGTCGCCGACACCCGCCGCTGCACGCGCATCGCGCCGGTGTCGACCGGCTCGCTGGCGCCGAAGCGCGGCAGGGTGGCGCGGAAGGCGCGGACCAGGAAGATCGCCTCGATCAGATCGCCGCGCGCCTGCTTGATGGCGAGCGCCGCGAGCTCGCGGTCATAGAGCGACCCTTCGCTCATGACGCGGTCCACGGCGAGGCCGAGCTGTTCCGAGATCTGATCGAGCGTGACTTCGGAAACACTCTGGTCGCCACGCCGCGCATTGGCGAGCAGGCGATGGGCGTTCTCGATGGCGCGCTCGCCGCCTTTGACTGCGACATACATGCGACTAGCTTCCCTTGTTCACGACACGCGTGGTGCGCGGGATCGCAACCACGGCATCATCGGCGACCAGCACCAAATCGATGCCACGCGGAAACAGCGCCTCGTTGAACCGCAGCCGTTCGAACAAGTCGAAAGGCCTGATCGAGGCCTGAAGTGTCGCGACACCGTCGATGCCGGGGCCACGCAGTTCGAAACTGCGCCCTGAGTCCAAGCTCTCGACCTGAAGGATCACCGTGGTCGAGCGATCCGGATACTCGTTCGTACCCAGTGCGAAGCGCTCGAGCGGCGGCAGCGCCGCGCCGTCGCTGATCAGGGCGAAACTCGCGATCGAGGAGTCCTGCACCACCGGCGCGCCGGTGTGGAACTTGAGCCATTTCACCACGTCCGACCTCTCCGCCATCCGGGCATCGAGCCAGAGCGGCGTGTCGTGATCGAACAGCGTCAGCGCGATCGCGGCAGTGCCGCGCATCGTTGGCCCGGGCACTCCCGCCATCGGTACGATGCGCTGGACCGAGCCCGGCCGCGCCATCGCGTCCATGACGGAACGAAAGGTCGATTGCGCCGACAAGACCTTGTCGACGAAACCCGGCGGAAGTTCCGCAATCGTGGTCATGGCCTCACCCCTCACCGCGCACCATGGTGTAGAAATCAACCTTCGTCGCGGCGGTCTCGGCCGCCGCCTGCTTGCGCTGGATCATAAGCTGCTCGCGCAACGGCGCGATAACGTCACGCTCCACCGCCTCGCCGAAATCACTGGACTGCGCCAGCGCGTCGCACAGCGCGATCAGCCGCGCCTTCTCGCCATCGCGCCCCAGCGTGTAGCCGAAGCCGACCTCGCCGCTCGCGAGCCGGACCGCGGCGCGCGACACCGTGGCTTCACCGAGATTGAAAGGCGCGCCGTCGCCGCCGACCCGGCCGCGCAGCATGACGAGACCGTTTTCCGGCGCGCGCAGCTCCTGATGAGCCGGCAGGGCGAGAGCGCGGAGGCGAGCGGCGATCTCGCCCGCCTCCGCGTGCGCCAGCACGGCCATCGCGGCCTTGCGCTGGACTTGCTGGTTGTTGTGCTGGGTCACCAAATCCACCGAAACTTTCTGCAGAACTTGCCGAATCCAAGTTGTCTATGATAATAGACAACTTGATACGGAAGCGCCATGACTGTTTCGTGACAAACGTGTGATTTCTGAAGTAGGCTTCTCGGCGACATGAGCATGCAGGACTCAGCCTCTTCGGGCGTCGCGCTGTGGCGCCTCGTTGCCGATGGCATCGAGCGCGGCATCGCCGACGGCCGCTTTGCGGCCGGCGACAAGCTGCCGGGCGAGATGGAGATCGCCGAAACCTATCGCGTGAACCGCCACACCGTGCGGCGCGCGCTGGCTGCACTTGCCGAGCGCGGCCTCGTGCGCGCCGAACGCGGCAGCGGAACCTATGTCGAGGCGCAGCGCCTTGCTTATCCCTTGCGCTCGCGCACCCGCTTCTCCGAGATCGTCGGCGCCGACGGCCGCGAACCGCATGGCCGGCTGATCGAGGCGTCCGATGACGTCGCGACCCGCGAACTGGCGCGCGAACTGGGATTGAAGGCCGGCGCGCCGCTGGTGCGGATCGAGGCGATCCGCCTCGCCGACCACACGCCGATCTGCGTCTCCACCACCTGGCTGTCAGCGGAGTTGTTTCCGGGCGCGGGCGAGGTGTTCGCCGCGACGCGCTCAATGACGAAACTGCTCGAGCATTACGGCGTCCGCGACTACAGCCGCGGCGCGACCCGGATCACCGCCGGCATCGTGGACGCGACCGATGCCGCACGACTCGATCTGCCGCTCGGACGGCCGATCCTGGTGGTCGACGCGACCGACCACGATCTCGCCGGCAAGCCGCTGGTGACGAAGCACTCGCGCTTTGCCGCGGAGCGGGTGGAGTTTCTGGTGGAGAACGGGTGATCTACCCGCTCGCGCAGGTATCGTACGGTGGGCAAAGGCGCACTTGCGCCGTGCCCACCATCTTTCCAAGCTATCGGCAGTGGTGGGCACGCTTCGCTTTGCCCACCCTACGACACCTTTGCTCAGGCGACAGCCCGCCGCCCAATAATCGCAAACCGCAGCTTGCTCGATATGAAATCGATCGCGGCCACTGCGACCAAAATCATCAGGATCAGGAACGACACCCTCTGCCATTCCAGCACGCGGATCTGCTCGGCGAGCTGGAGGCCGATGCCACCGGCGCCGACGATGCCGATGATGGTGGCCGAGCGCGTGTTGGATTCGATGAAATAGAGCACCTGGCCGGCGATCACCGGCAGGACCTGCGGCAGCAGGCCGAAGCGGATCTCGTGCAAAGCGCTGCCGCCGGAGGCGCGGACGCCTTCGACCTGCTTCTGGTCGGCGCCCTCGATCGCCTCCGAAAACAATTTTCCGAACGCGCCGAAATCCGACACGGCGATGGCGAGCACACCGGCGAACGGACCGAGCCCGACCACATTGATCCACACCAGCGCCCAGATCAGCGTGTCGACGCCGCGGATCGAATCGAGAAACCGCCTGATAGGAAAGCGCAGGATCTGCGAGGGTATGACGTTGCGCGCGGCCAGCAGACTGACCGGAAGCGCGAACAGCGCGGCGAGCGTCGTGCCGAGCAGCGCGATCGACAGCGTCTCACCCAACGCCTTCAGATAGACCGGCAGCGAAGAGCCGGGATCGGGCGGGATCATCATCAGGCTGATCCAGCCGAGCTGGCTCAGCCCTGCGAAGAATCGCGACGGTGAGAAGTCGAGATCGACGAGGCCGTAGACCAGGATCGCAAACGCCGCGACGATCATCGCCGGCACCGCGAGCCGCGCCGAGGCGGGGCGGTCGAACACGTCGGGGTAGCGCGCGCGAAGCGCTCGCGTGTCGACCTGCCGCGGCCCCGTCACGTCCGTGCCTCCTTGCCGAACAGACGGCCGCGCAGCCAGCCCGTGGTGATGTCGATGATGAAGACCGTGATGATGATGGTGAGCAGGATGGCACTGACGTCGGAGTAATAGAACTTGCGGATGGCGACGACGAGCTCCTGGCCAATGCCGCCGGCGCCGACGAAGCCCATGACGGAGGCCTCGCGGACATTGATCTCGAAGCGCAGCAGCCCGTAGCTGGCATAGCCCGCGGTCACCTGCGGCACCACGGCGAAGCGCATGCAGGAGAGCCAGCTCGCGCCGGTCGAGCGGATGCCTTCGACCGGCTTCATGTCGGCATTCTCGACGATCTCGGAGAACAGCTTGCCGAGCGCGCCGGTGGAGTGGATCGCGATCGCGAGCACGCCGGCCATCGGCCCGAGGCCGAACGCGATCACGAAGATCAGCGCGAAGACGATGCCCGGCACGGTGCGGGCGAATTCGAGCAGGCGACGCACCACGAAGCGCAGCCAGGGCGACGGCGAGGTGTTCTCGGCCGCAAAGAAGTTCAAGGCGAAGGCGAAGGTCGCGCCGATCAGCGTGCCGACATAGGAAATCAGCAGCGTCTCGCCCAGCATCTTCAGCCATTTGCGCCAGCCCCACAGCCACTCGCCGGCATCGGTCCAGACCCGCTGGCCGCTGTCGAGCGTGAGGATGCGGTCGAAATAGCTGATGAAATTGCCGAAATGGGCGAAGAAGGTGCGCAGGTTCACTTCCGCGCCGATGGCGGCAAGAAACAGCGCCGCGGCAAAGATCACCAGCCCCAACAGGAGTCGGAGCCGCTTGCGCGCGACCGCCTGGCGATAGGCCGCGTTGAGCACGGCGAGCTGCTGCTCGGGGAGGATCGAAACCGCGACGGTCATCTGGCCAGGAAAAATGGTCGATCAAAGAGAAAGAGCCGGGTCCATCGACCCGGCTCCAGTGCTATCGTCCTGAAACTCAGGACGCCTTCTTCTTACGCAGTGCATCGACGAACTTGATCAGCTCGATCGTGCCATCCCAGTCCTTGGTGGTGGCGGGATGGAAACCCTTCTTCTGGCCGTCCTGGAGGCGATCGAAGGCCGCCTTGTCCTTGGCCGGCGCGTCGAAGAACGCCTTTGCGATCGCCGCCTTGGCCTCTTCCGGCAGGTCGGAATTGTAAGCGTAGGGGCCGTTGATGATCGGCGCCGACTTGTGGATGATGCGGAAATCGTCCTTCTTCATCGGCGAGCCGTCGGCGTTCTTCAGCATGCCCTTGGTCAGCATCTGCGCCAGCGTGGAATCGTCATCGCTGGTCCACTGGTTGGCCGCAACGTCGACCGTGCCCTGCGCCAGTGCCAGGATCGCGTTCTCATGGCTGCCGGTGAAGACGACCTTGCTGAAATAGGTGTCGGCATCCGTGATGCCCATCTTGTCGAGCTCGAAGCGCGGCACGTTGTTGCCGGAGGTCGAGTTCGGGTCGACGAGGCCGAGGTTCTTGCCCTTGAGCTGGTCGACGCTCTTGTAGGGGCTGCTCGCCTTGACGAAGAACACCGAGTAGTAGCCGGTCGAACCGTCGGCGTTGATGTCGTTGGCGAAGGCATCGGTCTTGACGCCGGTCAGGCGGGCGCGGGCGAACGACGCCGAGCCGTAGCTGGCGATATGGATGTTGCCGGCGCGCTGGCCTTCGATGACGGCGGCGTAGTCGTTGGCGATGCGCAGCGTGACCTTCACGCCCAATTCCTTGGAGAGATAGTTCATGAACGGCGCCCAGCGCTCGGTCACGCCCGAGGCGTTTTCCGCCGGAATGACCGCGAAGGTCAGTTCGGGATATTTGGCTTTCCAATCGTCGGCGGAAGCCGAAGCCGTGAACGCGAGCGCGGCGGCGCCAGCAAGAACCAGTCTGCGAGTGATCATGATACCCTCTTCATCGGTTGGGGTCGGTTGACGCAAAAATTGGCAACTACAGGCGCAGCTCAGGCGGCTGCGGCCGTTCCGAGCGCCGGCACGCCCTCAGGCGCCGGCACAGGCATTCCGCCCATGACGTCGGAGGCTTCGAGATCGTAGAGCTCGCGCGCGACATGGTCGGTCAACTCGGCCGGCGCGCCGTCGAACACCACACGACCCTGCGCCATGCCGATCAGGCGGTCGCAATAGCTGCGCGCCAGATCGAGCGAATGCAGGTTGCAGAGCACCGTGATGCCGAAATGCTTGTTGATGCGCAGCAGCGCATCCATCACGATCTTGGTGTTGCGCGGGTCGAGCGAGGCGATCGGCTCGTCGGCGAGGATGATGTCGGGTTGCTGCACCAGCGCGCGGGCGATCGCAACGCGCTGCTGCTGGCCGCCGGAGAGCTGGTCGGCGCGCTGGGCGGCGAGCGAGGCGATATCGAACTGTTCGAGCGCCGACATCGCCAGCGCCCTGTCGTGCTCGGGCCAGGTCTGCGTCAGCGAGCGCCACGCCGGCATGGTGGCGAGGCGGCCCATCAGGACGTTGGTCAACACGTCGAGCCGGCCGACCAGGTTGAACTGCTGGAAAATCATCGCCGAGCGCGCCCGCCACTGCCGCAATTCCTTGCCGCGCAGCGCGGTGACGTCGAGGCCGTCGAACAGGATACGGCCCTGCGTCGGCGTCGCCAGGCGATTGATCATGCGCAGCATGGTCGACTTGCCAGCGCCGGAGCGCCCGATCACACCGACGAAGCCGCCGGGGGAGATTTGAAACGAAGCGTCGTCCACCGCGGCTTTTGCGCCAAAGCGGCACGTCAGACCTTCAACCACCAGCATAGAGGGCTCCAGAGTAGCTGGCTGCCACCGCTAACGCTGGCACTTGACACTTGTGTGACACACGGATCGCGGTGCGGCGATCCAACACACCTCCTCCCCTGTCATCACATCGTCATGACGCTGTCATCAGGCCGCTCGAAGAGGTACGCCCGCCCTCGACCTATCGGATGTAGCATGGCCGGCAAAACACTCTCGGTTCAACCGACCATCGACCCCTCGGCGAAGCTGCATGAGACCAGGCTCGGCACCTATACCGAAGTCGGCGCGCGCACCGTCCTGCATGAAGTCGCGATGGGCGACTACTCCTATGTCGTGAACGACGCCCAGATCACCTACACCACCATCGGAAAATTCTGCTCGATCGCGGCGATGACGCGCATCAATCCCGGCAATCATCCGATGCATCGCGCCACGCAGGCGCATTTCACCTATCGTTCCAGCGCCTACTTCGAAGGCGAGAGCGACGACACCGAGTTCTTCGACTGGCGGCGCCAGCATCACGTCCATATCGGCCATGACGTCTGGATCGGCCATGGCGCGATCGTGCTGCCGGGCCGCAACATCGGCACCGGCGCCGTGATCGCGGCGGGCGCCATCGTCACCAAGGACGTGCCGGCCTACACCATCGTCGCCGGCAATCCGGCGCGCATCGTGCGGCGGCGGTTCTCGGAAGACGTCGCCGGACGGCTGGCCCGGCTCGCCTGGTGGGACTGGGATCACGACAAATTGCGTGAAGCACTGCCCGATTTCCGCAAGCTCGGGATTGAAGAATTCCTCTCGGCATATGAAGCACGGGCAAGCTCCCTCACCCGTTCCCCTGCCAGCAAACGAAGCGCGGTCGCTTGACAGACATCTTCCTCGAGGGCGGCCGGGCCCTGATCGGCTCCGAGCTCGTCGAAACTTCCATTCTGGTGTCCGGCGCGGACATTGCGCAGGTCGATGCCTCTCGCGGCCGTGCGCGGCTGGCGATCGATGCGCGCAACCTGCTGGTGCTGCCCGGCATCGTCGATCTGCATGGCGATGCCTTCGAACGGCAGATGATGCCGCGCGCCGGCGTCGACTTCCCGATCGACGTCGCGCTCGCCGACAGTGACCGCCAGGCGATCAGCAACGGCATCACCACCGTGTTTCACGCCACGACCTGCTCGTGGGAGCCTGGCCTGCGCAGCGCCGGCAATGCGCGCGCCCTGATGGAGGCGATCGAGCGGCAACGCCCGCAATTCGCCGCCGACACGCGTTTCCACCTGCGCCACGAGACCTACAATCTCGATGCCGAGACCGAGATCGGCCAATGGCTCGCCGAGGGCCGCGTCGACCTGTTCGCCTTCAACGACCACATGGACGGCACCGTTGCCGACATGGCCAAGCCGCGCAAGCGCAACCGCATGGTCGAGCGCACCGGCCTCTCGGGCGAGGAATTCGACCGGCTCGTCGAGCGTGTGCTTTCGCGCGCCAGTGAAGTGCCGGCTTCCGTGTCGCGGCTCGCCGCGACTGCTCGCGCGGCCGAGGTGCGGATGCTCTCGCACGACGATGCGACACCGGCGATGCGGCAGGAGTTTCGCGAGCTGGGCGCTGACATCGCGGAGTTTCCGATCAACGAGGAGACCGCGCGAGCGGCCGCGGCCGCGGGCGATGCCATCGTCTACGGTGCGCCGAATGTCGTGCGCGGCGGCAGCCATACCGGCTGGACCCGGGCATCCGACATGATCGCGAAGGGGCTCTGCTCGGTGCTGGCGTCGGACTATTACTATCCGGCGCAGCTGCTCGCCGCGTTTCGCCTCGCCGCCGACGGCGTGCTGCCGCTGACCGAGGCCTGGAACCTGGTGTCCGCGGGACCGGCCCGCGCGACCGGCCTTGCCGATCGCGGCGTGCTCGCAGAAGGATGCCGCGCCGACATGCTGCTGGTCGACGACAGCGCGCCGCTGCGGCCGCGGCTGATCGCGGTGGTATCAGGCGGAAAGCTCGTGCATCTCACCGATGCGACGCGACTGCTCGCGGCGGCAGCGACGCCGCGCGAGGCTGTCGTTGCGGCCTGAACCGGTTATGCTCAGGCGATGACTGATTTTCCCCGCTACGCGATCTACTTTGCCGCCGGCGCCGACAGCGCCCTCTCCCGCTTCGGCGCCGAGCTGCTCGGTTACGATGTCTACACCGGTGACGAAGTGCCGTTCCCTGCCGACGCATCGCGTGTTGCGCCGGATTGGCGCGACGTCACGGCCGATCCCCGCAAATACGGTTTCCACGGCACGCTGAAAGCGCCGATGGCGCTGGCGCGCGGCAGGACTGAAGCCGAGCTCGTCGCAGCTTGCGCGGCCTTTGCCGGCAAGGCGCCGCCGATGCCGTCAATCCGCCCGGTCGTCGACTCCATCAGCGGCTTCATCGCGGTGATTCCGACCGAGCCGGTGGGCGCGCTCCAGCAACTTGCCGCCGATTGCGTCCGCGAATTCGACGACTTCCGCGCGCCCATGACGGCGGAGGACCGCGCGCGGCGCAAGCCCGACAAGCTCACCGAGCGGCAGCGCGACTATCTCGACCGCTGGGGTTACCCTTACGTGATGGAGGAATTCCGCTTCCACATGACGCTGACGGGACGGCTGGATGCGGAACGGCGCGGGCCGATCCTGGAGATGCTGCGCGCGAGGTTTGCGACGCTCGGCCTCGATACGCTGTTGGTCGACCGGATCGCGCTGTTCAAGCAGAATGATGCCAGGGCGCGCTTCCGCTTTGTCGGCGAGTGGGCGTTGGCGAAGTAGGCCTCAGCGCCAGCTCGCGAGATTAAAGGCGAGCGCCACGACGCCAACCAGAATGAGGCTGGTCGCCCAGATTGCATCCAGATTGAACCAGCTTCGCGCAACGAACCTCAATCCCAGATAGCGGTAGACCAGCCATGCCAGACATCCGCCGGCACTGACCATGGCGACAACGTGCACCAGGGACACCAGCACCGCCATCCCGAGACTTGTCTTCAGAAGACTTGCCTTCATCAGCGCGCCCGCCGCCTCATGGCCGGCATCGAGCTCGAACGCCTGGCAGAGCCCGAGATAGATCGGCACGAGCATCAAGGCCGCGCCGTGAGCAATGGCAACGGCGAATGACCAGAGCGCCAATTGCGTGGGCGGAATTCGTGCCAGCGTGCGCGGATGGCGCCGCTCGACCAGCCGATAGACGCCGAAGCCGATGACGAGAAGGCTCGCACCGAGCTGGATCGAACGCTGCCACTCGGCCAGCACGAGCAGCAACGCGAATGGCAGCAGCACGAGAAATGTTGCCAGGAGATGACCGGCCGCCAGAGCCCACAACGCGCGGAACAGCGCGCGCGGGCTCTTGTCCATGAGGCCGGCCGACACGGCGAGCGGCCATCCCATTCCCGGATTGACGCCGTGATAGAGACCGCTCGCGACAAGAGCGAGCCACAGCCAGCCGAGCGGCCAACTCCCGTGCTGCCAGTCTAGGCCGACGGGTAGCAAAAGGAGTCCGTCGAACAATCGCCGCCCTCCAGCCTGATCTGGTGCGCACGATATCCGTCGGGGAAGCTCACGAAATAGTCCTTGGCGAGTTCGAGGCCGCCGTCGCGACCGACATTGGCCATGACTTCCACGCCCGGAACTCCATCGGGATAGAATTGGTCATCCCAGGTGGAATACAGCGAATTGGTCCAGTACACGCGCTTGCCGTCGCGGCTGATCTCGACCATCTGCGGACCGGCCGCAAATGCCTTGCCGTTCGGATGGGGGGTGCGGCGCGCGATGCCGCCGATGTGAACCGAGCCGGCAAGCTTCGGCTTTCGCGGGTCACTCACATCGTACTGGCGCATTTCACCCGTGCCCCAGCACGAGACATAGAGAAACCGGTCATCCATCGACAGGTCGATGTCGGTCACCAGCGGCGGCACGGCGCCAAATCCCTGCAGCAGCGGCGGGAGCTTCTCCTTTGGCGCGGGCTCGGGCGGGATCGTCGCCGTCTTCTCCGCATGGAATTTTCCGCCTTCGCGCCACCAGGTCCAGATCGATGCTTCGAGGTTGGTGGTGTCGACCACAACGCCAACGAAGCCGTATTCGCGAACCGGATCGTGCGCGGGCCGCACCTCCAGCGCCATCTGATGATTGGCGCCGAGGTCGATGGTCTGCACGTTGCGACGGGCGCGGAGATCCCAGAAGTGGAGACGATGGCCATATTTGTTCGCCAGCAGATCTTCCGCGACGATCCCGTTCTCGAACTGCGGCGGCAACGCCCATTCGCTCGTCACCATGTAGTCGCGCGGCAGGTTCCACCAGAAATCATAGTGCAGTGTCTGCGGACCGCGGTCGATCTCCCATCGTCCAAGGACCTCGAACGTCTCGCAATCCATGATGAAGACGCCTGGAGGCCCGTTAGTGCCGTCCTTGCCGCCGCCGCCCAGCGTGCTCACATAGATGCCGTCCGGCCCGCAATGGATAGTATGCGGCCGCGAGTAGCCGGTCTTTTTGAAGATTTCCTCGGGCTCGATGATCTTGTGGATTTTGGCTTTGGTCGGATCGGGCTTGGTATCGATGATGTAGATCCGCGACGAGCGTATTCCGGGGATGATGAGATAGCGCCGCTCGATGAAGGCATGTCCGGCGAGCGGCGACAAGGCGGAGGAGCAGGCATTCCAGCCGAAGTGATGAAACTCATCGCCCTTGTTGGGCATCGTCACCGTGTGGACGATTTGGCTGTAGATCGGCGATCCCGGCTTGACGTCGATGACCGCGAGAGCATCCGGCTTTGAGAAATCCGGACTGAGCAGCAGCGTGTAGGCAAAGTTCTCTGCAGGCGCTTCCATCGCCAGCTTGGGCGATGCGTGAAAGGTGGGATCCGGCCTCATCGTCATGGCACTGCCTCCCTGTTTCGTCGGCTCGCTCCAACCTGGCTCGGAATAGCGGCATAATGAAGAGCCGCTCAGCGACGTCTTGAGAAGCTCCGCGAACCCAGTCGGCGAGCGTGCAAGGAGCGTACAATATGTCATCGCCGGACCGCGGGAAACCGCCCCAACCGCGCCAATTCGACGCCTTCAGCCGATGGAAGCCGGCGGGATCAGGCTCGGTGTCCTCCCGGCCTAGTGCGCAATTGCACACCGGGGGCCGGGACGACGTCGGGAAAGGCGATTGCTCCAACAAGTTTCCGTCATTGCGAGCGGAGCGAAGCAATCCAGACTGTCTCCGCGGACACATTCTGGATTGCTTCGTCGCTTCGCGCCTCGCAATGACGACAGTGGAGCAAGTGGCCCGCTACTTCCCCCACCGCAACGCCAGCGCATCCCGCTCCTTCGCGAGCTCCAGCAGCCCAGCCCGCGTCGCCGGGTGCAGCTGCTGGAGCGGATGGCGCACGGCGTCCGATTTGATCACGCCGCCGGCCTGCATCATGGCCTTGCAGGCGATCAGGCCGCATTGGCGGTTTTCATAGTTGATCAGCGGCAGCCAGCGCTCATAGGCGGCCTTTGCCTCCTCGCGCTTGCCGGCGAAATAGGGATCGACGATCTGGCGGATGCCGTCGGGATAGCCGCCGCCCGTCATCGCGCCGGTGGCGCCGGCGTCGAGATCGGCGAGCAGCGTGATGGCTTCCTCGCCGTCCCACGGTCCCTCGATATCCTTGCCGCCCGCCTCGATCAGGCCGCGCAGCTTTGCCGCCGCGCCCGGCACCTCGATCTTGAAATAGCGGATGTTGGCGAAGTCGCGCGCCAGCCGCGCGAGCAGCTCGACCGACAGCGGCGTTCCGGCGACAGGCGCGTCCTGGATCATGATCGGAATGTTGATCGCGCCAGAGAGCACCTTGAAGAATTCGACGATGCCTTTCTCGGGCACGCGGAAGGTCGCGCCGTGATAGGGCGGCATCACCATGACCATGGCGGCCCCCGCCGCCTCGGCCTGCTGGCTGCGCGCGGCGCAGACGGCGGAGCTGAAATGCGTCGTGGTGACGATCACGGGAACCCGGCCCGCGACGTGCTCCAGCACCGCATGCATCACGGTTTCGCGCTCGGCATCGGTGAGCACGAACTGCTCGGAGAAATTGGCGAGGATGCAGAGACCATTCGAGCCCGCATCGATCATGAAATCGATGCAGCGGCGCTGGCCCTCGAGGTCGAGCTCGCCGCGCTCGTCGAAGATGGTGGGCGCGACCGGGAACACGCCGCGATAGGGGCGCTGGGCGTTGTGTGGGGTGGCCGGCATCGAACTCTCCATCCTTGATACGTCTGTTGCTGCGCTCCCGCAGCCGCACAGATGTACCCGCCGCGTGAAGCGGCGGCAATGCCGTTCGCACGACGCCTAGACGGATGACGATCGAAGTTATGCGGTCTTCACGGCCCCTAAAAAGCCCTCGACCGCGACGCGAAGACGATCGGCATCGCCCGACATCTTCTTCACGGATTCGGACAGCACCGTGCCGGCATTGCCGGTTTCCTGGTTGAGCCTGGCGACGCTGCCGATGGTGTCGGTGACCTCGCGGGTGCCCTGGGCTGCCTGCTGGAAGTTGCGCGAGATCTCGGTGGTGGCCGCGCGCTGCTCCTCGACGGCGGCTGCGATCGCCGTCATCTTCTCGTCGATGCCGCTGATGGCGCCCCCGATCGAGCGGATGGCGGTCACGGCCTGGCCCGTCGCGCCCTGGATCTCCTCGACCTGGCGCGAGATTTCTTCGGTTGCGGTTGCGGTCTGCGCGGCGAGGCTCTTGACCTCGCCGGCGACCACGGCAAAGCCACGGCCGGCCTCGCCCGCTCGCGCCGCTTCGATGGTCGCATTCAACGCCAGGAGATTGGTCTGACCGGCGATGGCGTTGATCATCTTCACGACCTCGCCGATCCGGCTCGCGGTCTGATCGAGGATCTCGACCGTCGCGTTGGTCCGCTCGGCCTGCGAAACGGCCTCGCGCGCCTCGCGGGCGCTCAACTGCACCTGTGCGGAGATTTCGCCGACGGATGCGGAGAGTTCCTCGGTCGCGGCCGCGATGGTCTCGAGATTGTTGGTGGCCTGCTCGGCCGCGGACGAGACTGCCGCGGTCTGGCTGGTCGATTCCGAAACCAGCGTGCGCACATCGGTCGCGGTGGCATCGAGGTCCCTCGTCGATGCAGCGACGCTGTGGATCACCGCCTGCACGGTGTCGTCGAAGCTGCGGCACGCGTCGTCCACGGTACCGGAACGGGCGAGTTGCAGCGCCTGCTGCGATTCGCGTTCCTGGCCCAGCCGCTCGGCGGTCGCCGCGCTCTCGCGCAGGCTCTCGAGCGCGGCAGCCATGGTCCCGAACTCGTCCGGATATTTCGACTGCGGCACCGGCGTCGCGTAATCGCGGGCGCCGATTCGCGCGATGGCGTCGAGGATGGCGCGGACCGGGCGCATCAGGCGATTGCGCACCACGTACACGCCGGCGAGGGTCACGGCGAGCGCGAGCAGAAACGCGAGCGACTGCACGATGAGATTGGTGAGGGCCTTGGCCTGCACGGCCTCGGCACGCGCGATCGACTGATCCAGCGCTTTGGTCGCGACCCCGACAATGAGCGGGAACGGCGACTGGCACAGCGTGTTCCACTCCGACGCGGGCATCGCGGGCTTGCCGCTGCCGTCGAGATTCTTGGTGAGATCGCCGATCTGCTTCAGGACGCCATCGGTCTTGGTCTTCGCGTCCGACGCTGCCGTCACCAGCTCCGCCGTCACGTCGGGCGCAGCCAGCAACTCGGCCATGCCCGCCCAGCCGGAGGCGATCGTGCCGTCCCATTGCGCCACCGACCGCTTCTGGGCGTCGTCGAGCGGCTTGCTGCTGTTGATGTTCGATCGAAGCGACGAACAATGGACCCCATAACGGTCGCGCACCTGCCAGGCGAAGCGGCGGACCTGAATCATGCGGGCGATGTAGGGATCGTTCATCCAGGCGCGGTTCGACACCGCGGTGGAGGCGAGGTTCGCCGTATCGATGACCTTGGTGACGGCGTCGTACCAGGAATTGGTTCGCTCCATCTTGCGCTCGGCGCGCGGAAGCTTGGCCTCGTCGTAGAACAGCTGGAATTGCGGCGCGGCTTCGTTCCAGCGCTGCTTCAGCGTGCCGGCGAGCTCGTCGCGGCGTGCGAAATCGACGGTCGAGAGTGCAGCGCTGATCCCTTCATAGCCGCCCTGCTCGGCCTTTTCGGCTTCGGCGAGTTTTGCCTTGGGATCGTCCTCGCCAAGGATGGCGCTCTGGGCATCGCCACGATTGTTGCGCAACGCGAGCACGCCATGGAAGATCGCCTTGTCGGCAGCGGCGAGCCGCGCCGTCTCGAGACTGTCGCTGTAGCGACCGAACGCTCCGAACATCTGGATCGCCGTAGAGGCCAGCGCACCGGCCGCAAGCAGAGCCATCAAGGTCAGAAGAAGCGAGCTTACCGATTTCTTAAACATTGCCATGAGTCAGGGGGCCTGCATTGTATTGCCGGCCACCCTGCATTGCGACATGCCAAGGATCGGTTAAGGTTTTAGTCAAATTGCCGGGAGTGCCCGGTCTGTAAGCGCTTTAAGACTAGCGAAATCAGGCGACCTTGGTGAAATCCGGCGGCCGGCGCTCGGCGAAAGCGGTGAAGGCCTCACGCGCTTCCGCCGTGCGCAGGCGCTGGGCAAATTGCTCGCCTTCGGCCTGCATCTGCGCGACCAGAGCCTCGCCATTGCGCATCAGCTTCTTGGTGGCCGTGAGCGCGCCGGCCGGCTGGCGGGCAAGACGCTGGGCGAGCGCAAGCGCCTCGGCATCGAGCTTGCCGAGCGGCACCACGCGGTTGGCAAGGCCCCATTCCAGCGCCGACCTGGCCGGTACGGTCTCGCCCAGCGCGAACATCTCGTAGGCGCGGGCATAGCCGATGCGTGCCGGCATCAGCAGGCTGGAGGCGGCCTCCGGCACCAGCGCGAGGCTGACGAAGGGCGTCGACAATTGCGCGTTGTCGGCGAGCACGACGAGGTCGCAATGCAGCAGCATCGTGGTGCCGACGCCGACGGCGCGGCCCTGCACAGCGGCGACCAGCGGCCGGGTGCAGCGCGCCAGCGACTGGATGAAGCGCACGACGTTGCGGCTGCCTTCGGACTTGCCGGCTGCGACGGCGGCGAATTCGCCCACATCGTTGCCGGCGGTGAACATATCGCCCTCGCCGCGGATCAGGATCACGCGGGCGGACGGATCGAACTCGGCGGATTCGATGGTGTCGGCGAGCTTGCCGTACATCGCATCCGTCAGCGCATTCTTCTTGTCGGGACGCGCCAGCGTGAGGGTGAGAATTCCGTTGTTGTTCTCGATCCGGACGTGCTCGGTCATTGCTCTCTCCTTATTCCTCTGGGTCTCTTGGAAACTTCGTCTGAATGCTGGTCAGCCAGCGCGCGACGATGTCGATCTCCGCGCCGGTAAATCCGTCCGTCAGCGCCGCGTTGATCTGCGCCGCATCGGTCTTCGCCTGCGCCAGCACGGTGCGCCCCTTCGGCGTCAGCCATACGCGCCAGGCCCGACCGTCCTCACGATCGGCCCGCCGCTCGACCAGCCTCGCCGCAGCACTGCGATCGACGAGGCCTGAGATGCCGGCCGGCCCCATGTCGAGCGCAGCGCCTGCCTCGCCCATCAGGACGCCGTCCTGCTTGCCGAGGATGAACAACAGCCCCGCCTGTGCCGGCGTGACCTCGTTCTGCGGCTGCGCCGCCATCCAGCGCTGCAAGCGGCGCTGTGCGACGTTCAGGAGGTAAATAAGCCGATGATGCCTCGCTGCGGCTTCTTTATTTCGCATGCGAAATAGATAACCGAGCCGAACCGGATTGTCAAAGGGAGACCGCTACGCGGCGCGGCAGCCATCGAGGAACAGGACCGCGCAGGTCTGCACGCGGCGCTCGATCTGCTTGCGTGACGGCAGCGGCATGCCGCCATAGATCGCCGCGCGCTGCGGCGCCGATGCGACCATGCCGATCAGCATGCCGGCAACTTCCTCCGCATCGTCGATGGCGATGCGCTTGCGCTTGACCTGGACGCGCAGCCAGCCGGCAAGCGCCTTCACGGTGCGGGAAATGCCGTTGTTGTAGAAGTTGGCGGCGAGCTCGGGGAACGCGGCGGATTCCTGCAGCACCATGCGCTGCAGCGCCACGACCTCGGGATCGAGCGCGAGATCGGCGCAGGCCAGCAACGCGGCACGCAGGCCCGTCTCGATATCGACCTCGTCGCTTCCTTGCAGATCGACGGCGGAGAGCAGCCGCTCGAGCCTGTCCGCGCACATCGCCTCGAACAGCGCGGCCTTGCCCGGAAACAGGCGATAGAGCGTCTTGGTCGAGATGCCGGCGCGGCGTGCCAGCTCTTCGGTGCTGGTCGCGGCATAGCCGTCGACGGCGAAGGCGTGGCGCGCGGCGTCGAAGACGATCCGCCTCGTCTCCTCGTCGCTGCGCAGTTGTGGCCGCCCGCGGGGGCGGCATTCACCTGAGGGTTTTGCCTGAGCCATGCTTTTAAATGACGCCTGTCATTCCATTGACAATTCCAAAGCTAGTCTCATTTTGGAAATCGTCAAGTTTCCTAATTCAGGGGAGCCGGCCATGTCCGTCCACACCACCCCATCTGCTGCGACCCAAACCGCTATTCCAGCGACCGTGCCGGAGGGCGTGCTGCCCACCGCACCGACCGGCGTCCGCCGGCAAAAGCTCAATCTCCGCAAGCTGTTGCTGATGGGTGCCGCGATCGTCGCGCTGGCCGGCGCGAGCTGGTACGGCTACGATTACTGGACCGTCGGGCAGTACCTCGTCTCCACCGATGACGCCTATGTGAAGGCCGACAACACCACGATCGCGCCGAAGGTCAGCGGCTACCTCGACCGCGTCCTGGTCGGCGATAACGAGCATGTGAAGGCCGGCCAGGTGCTCGCCAGGATCGACGACCGCGACTTCCGCGTCGCGCTCGACCAGGCCAAGGCCGATGTCGCCGCAGCGAATGCGACGGTGACAAGCAAGCAAGCGCAGCTCGAGGTCCAAGAGGCCGTGATCGCGGCGGCAAGAGCGACCATCGATGTCGACACTGCCGCGAAGGTTTTCGCCAAGCAGGAGAACAAGCGCTACACCGATCTTGCGGCAACGGGTTTCGGCAGCGTGCAGAACGCGCAGCAGGCGCAAGCGCGCGACGCCGGCGCAGACGCGGCAATCCAGCGCGATATCGCCAATCTCACCTCCGCCTTGAAGCAGGTCGATCTCCTCAACGCCGAGATATTGCAAGCCAGGGCCGCCGCCGCACGCGCGGCCGCACTCCAGCGTCAGGCCGAGCTCAATCTCGGCTACACCACGATCGTCTCCCCGATCGACGGCGTGGTCGGCAACCGCTCCTTGCGCGTCGGCCAGTTCGTGCAGGCGGGCACGCAGCTGATGGCGATCGTGCCGGCCGAGGGCGCCTATGTGGTCGCCAATTTCAAGGAGACGCAGCTGACCCACGTGCAGGCCGGCCAGGCCGTCGATATCGAGGTCGACACCTTCCCCGGTCAGGTCGTTCACGGTCACGTCGATTCCATCGCGCCGGCCAGCGGCCAGGAATTCGCGCTACTGCCGCCCGACAACGCCACCGGCAATTTCACCAAGGTGGTGCAGCGCATCCCCGTCAAGATCGCGCTCGATGCCGAAACGCACTCTGCGATCGCGCTGCGGCCCGGCATGTCCGTGATCCCGACCATTGCAACACGTTCGACCGCGCCGACCGCGAATGCGGCCGTGACGCCCAAGACAAACGTAAAGGCGAAGCTCGTTTCCGGAGGGTCGTGCCATGTCAAACAGCCTCTCACTTTCGACGCCAGCAACACCGGTCGCGACGCCTGATCCGGCGATAGCCGACCCCAACCGCGCGAGTGCCGCGATCTGGATCGCCGTGCTCGCCGCCATGATCGGCTCGTTCATGGCGATCCTGAACATCCAGATCACCAATGCCTCGCTGGCCAACATCGAGGGCGGCATCGGCACCGGCGCCGACAACGGCTCCTGGATCTCGACGTCGTATCTGATCGGCGAGATCATCGTGATCCCGCTGACTGATTTTTTGAGCCGCGTGTTCTCGTTCCGCCGCTACATGCTGGCGAGCGCGACGCTGTTCGCCGCGTTCTCGGTCGCCTGTGCCTTCACCCATGATTTGCCGTCGATGATCGCGATGCGCGGCCTGCAGGGCTTTGCCGGCGGCGTGCTGATCCCGATGGCGTTCACGCTGGTGCTGACCAAGCTGCCGAAGCCGCAGCAACCGGTGGGGCTCGCGATCTTCGCGCTGTCAGTCACCTTTGCCCCGGCGATCGGCCCGACCATCGGCGGCTATCTCACGGAGAACTACGGCTGGCGTACCATCTTCTTCGTCAACGTGATCCCGACAGCGGTGATGGTCGCGGCGCTCTATCTGACGCTGGAGAAGCAGAAGATGCAGCTCGGTCTGTTGAAGGAAGGCGACTGGGCCGGCATCTTCACCATGGCGATCGGGCTGTCGGCACTGCAGGCCGTGCTGGAAGAAGGCAACAAGGACGACTGGTTCTCCTCGCCCTTCATCGTCAAGCTCGCCGTGATTGCGGCCGTCAGCCTGACGCTGTTCGTCACGATCGAGCTCACGATCGAAAAGCCGCTGATCCGGCTGCGCCTCCTGACGCAGCGCAATTTCGGCTTTGGCACCGTTGCGATGACGATGGTCGGCTTCGCGCTGTTCGGCTCGGTCTATATCCTGCCCGCCTATCTCGGCCAGGCCCAAGGCTACAATGCCGAGCAGATCGGCAACGTGTTGGCCTGGACCGGCCTTCCGCAGCTCGTGCTGATCCCGCTGATCCCGAAGCTGATGCAGCGCTTCGACACGCGCTACATCGCCATCACCGGCCTTCTGATCTTCGCCTATAGTTGTTTCATGAACACGGCGATGTCGCCGGACTATGCCGGCGACCAGCTCTGGATTCCGAACATCGTGCGTGCCGTGGGACAGGCCATGGTGCTGACGCCGCTGACCTCGGTGTTGACCGGCGGCATCGCGCCGCAGGACGCGGCCGCGGCCTCCGGCATCAGCAACATGTTCCGCAATCTCGGCGGCGCGATCGGCACGGCGACGCTCGCGACCATCATCACCAAGCGCGAGCAGTTCCACTCCAACATCATCGGCCAGTCGGTCACGCTCGGCCGCGAGGAAGTCCGCACCCGCATCGCGCAGATGACGGATTACTTCATGGCCCACGGCGTGCCCGACCCCCACGCCGCGCGCGAGCAGGCCATCATCGCGCTCGGCAAGACGGTGAAACGCCAGGCGCTGGTGATGGGCTATTCCGATGCGTTTGCGGTGATCGGTATCGTGCTGGTGATCGCCGCGATCGCGGTGGTGCTGACCCAGCGCGTGAAGGCGGCCGGTGGGCCGGCGCATTAGGCTCTTCTTCCCCCTCTCCCCGTTCTTACGGGGAGAGGTCGGGGTGAGGGGCCTCTCTCCACACGTGAGATCGTCGAGGGACCTGTACCCCCTCACCCGGATCGCAAGAGCGATCCGACCTCTCCCCGCAAGCGGGAGAGGTGAAGAGCCGCCTCACGGCGCGCAGGTGAAGCTCGCCGCCTCCGCCACCGGGCCGCTCTTGTAACGCGGCCAGGATGGCCAGCGGCACAGCGGCATTGCGCGCAACACGGCAAACGACGGCGCCTCGACCTTCTGCTCGCTGACTTCGAGATCGCCGGGCGCGTTGCCCTTCTCGACCCAATCCACCAACGCGCTCAGCATGTCGACATTGGCCGGCGCGCCGGAGCCGACATGGTCGACGCCGGGCGCGGTGTAGAGCCGCGCGAATTCCGCCGTCTCGGCCTTGCCGAGCTTGCGCTCGACGCTCTCGAAATAGCGGATGCCGGCATAGGGGCTCTGGGCATAGTCGGCCATGTGCTCGAGCACGATCAGCCGGCCGCCGCGGCCGCGAAAACGGCTGAGATCGGGGTCGGTCGAATCCATCAGGCTCGAGACCTCGATCAGCCGCGCCTTGTGGTCCTCCACCTTGTAGGTGCTGACGTCGAGCTTGGGATCGCGGGCGAACACATATTGAATGCCGCCGGCGCCGTAGATCCAAGCGATGCCGTTGTTGGGTGCGGGCGGCTGCGCCGGCGGCGCGCTGCCGAGCCACCACGCGGACCAACCGCCGGTCGGACCGATCGCCGGCGTGTCCTCGCCCGAGACGCCCCAGCCCGGATAGTCATCGAGGTCATTGGCGAGCGGAAACGGGAATTTGTAGGTCGCGTGCAGCGTGTTCACGGCCTTCATCTGCGCCTCGGTGAGGCACTGGTCGCCCGTCTTGCCGGCCTCGCAGCGCAACGTCTCGACCTTGAACGCCGCCTTGCAGGCCACGGGATCGTGCACCAGCGTGTTATCGGAGCCGTCGGCCTTGTCGCAGGCCGACCGCACCGCACCGGCAAAGAGCTTGACCTGCGCCGGATTGATCCAGCCCTCGCCCATGGTCACAAGGCCCGAGCGCGTACCGGCATGCTGCAGGCCGACCCAGTTGATCACGGGCACGCGGGCGAAGATGCCGTCGAAATCGTCGGGGTAGCGCTGAGCCATGGTCAGGCCTTCGCGCCCGCCCTCGGACGAGCCCATGAAGTATGTTTTTTCCGGCTTCTTGCCGTAGGCGCGCTCCATCAGCGCGACAGAAGCGTCGCGCACCTTCTTGTAGGCGCGGTGAGCGAAATTCTCGAAGGCTTCGTCGTTGAGTGCGAAGACCTGCGGCGGCTCGCCCGGCTTGGACTCATGGCCGGAATCGGTGCCGTAGGTGACAAAACCGCGCGTCAGCGGCGACGGCTTGTCAAACGGATAGGCCGGCGGCAGCCCAAGGCCGGTGATCAGCACGCCGTTGAAGCCGCCGCCGCCATACTGGACGGAGCGCCCGTTCCATTCGACGGGAAGGTTGACCTGAAACTTGATCGGCGGCGCCTTGGGATCAATGGGGTCGATATGGCCGAGCACCTTGCAAAAGGCGGGATTGGCGGGCGTGACGCGCCCCGACGGCGTCGGCCCGCGTTCGGCGACCGCGAGAGGTGACGGTGCCAGCAATGTCGCGGAATCGATCTTCACGGCATCGGCGCCGCCGATGAGCCCTTTGCAGACCGTATCCGCATCCTCCGCCAGCGTCGCGGCGAACGTGCTGCTCGCGCTCATGGCGGCTATCGCACCCACGAGCCATGCACAGAGCTTCGCTCTCTTTCGCGTCATCGTTTCCACCCGGCGTTCGCTGTTTATTGGGTTTGGTCAGTTGGCCGCATTGAATGCAACCTTCGCCGTTCCGTCAATCGCTTACGTTCGCATTCTGCTCAGAACGATCCCAGCGCGCTGCCCAATGCGATCACGGCGACCAGCGCCAGCAGCGACGTCACGATGCCGACCATCACGATGTCGAAATAGCTGTCGCGATGCGTCAGGCCGCAGATCGCAAGCAGGCTGACCACCGCGCCATTGTGCGGCAGGATGTCGAGCGTCCCCGAGCCGATCACCGCCACGCGGTGCATCAGCGCAGGGGCGATGCCGGTGCGCGCGGCGAGCTCGACATAGGTCTGGCCGAGAGCGTCCAGCGCAATGGTCAGGCCGCCTGACGCCGACCCGGTCAGCGCGGCCAGGATGTTGGTCGCAACCGCCAGCGAGACCAGCGGTCCGCCTTCGATCGCAAGCACCCAGTCGCGCACGATCGTGAACGCCGGCAGCGAGGCGACAACCGCACCGAATCCGACGAGGCTCGCCACGCTGAACGCAGGCAGGACGGATGCATTGGCCCCGGCGTCCATGGTGCGGCGAAGCGCCGGCAAGCGAGCCCGGTTCAGCGCGATGGTCGTGACGATGGCCGCAGTCAGCGCGACCGCGACCGACCACACGCCCGCGACCGCCGCGAGCGTCGTTTCACCAAAACGCTGCTCGGCGAGATAGCTGACATCGAGTCGCGGCAGCACCATGAGCGACATCACCAGATTCACGATGACGACGACGATCAGCGGCGCGATCGCACTCCACACGGGCGACGGCCGCTCGCTGCGCTGACCGTGCTGGAGCTCCGCCGGATCGAACTCGCGCGCGGTCGTGGCGCGCTCGCGCACGAGCTCGTCGGCGGCGGCGCGCTCGGTCGCGCCCTCGATATCGTCGCCATAACCTTCTCCAGCGCGGCGCGCCGCGGCTTCGGCGCGGTGCAGCCACCACAACCCTGTCACGAGCATGATGAGGGAGGCGATGATGCCGAGGCCCGGCGCTGCGAACGGCGTCGTGCCGAAGAACGGCATCGGGATCGCATTCTGGATCGACGGCGTGCCCGGCAAGGCCGACATGGTGAAGGTCGACGTCCCCAGCACGATCGCAGCCGGGATCAGGCGACGCGGGATCGAAGCCGCGCGAAACAACGAACGGGCCATGGGAACGATGACGAAAAACGCAACGAACAGACTGACGCCGCCATAGGTCACCGCGGCACCGGCGAGCACCACCGCCAGGATCACGCGACGCTCGCCGAGGCGCTCCGCCATGAAGGCGGCGACCGACGTGACCGCGCCGCTATCGTCCATCAGCTTGCCGAAGACCGCGCCAAGCAGGAAGATCGGGAAGAACTGCGCCAGAAATCCCGCCGCATGCACCATGAACACCTGGGTCAGGTTCGCAAGCAGCGGCTCGCCGCCGAACAACGCGGCAACGAGCGCTGCGAACGGCGCCAGCAGAAGCACGCTCCAGCCGCGAAAAGCGAACAGGACGAGCAGGGCGAGCCCGACGAGGAGGCCGAGAAGACCCATGTCTCAGCACTCCGACAGCAGGACGTCGAGATCGGCGGTCGAGCGCTGGCCGATATCCGCGCCGTGCTCGTCGAGAAAGGTCTCGGCCGCCAGGCGCCCCTCGGCGCGCAGCATCGAGACGAACTCCCATTCGGCGTTGAGCTTGGATGACGCGCCGAACTTCGCCAGCATGTCGCTCTTGACGCGGTGGGTCCGCATCTTTGCCCAGCGCGCGCCCTCGCCGCTGCCGGGGTCGGCCGCCTGGCGCAGCAGCGCGATCATGCGCAATTCCTTCATCAGGGGCGAATTGAACGAAATCTCGTTCAATCGATTGAGAATCTCCGCAGCCGTCCGCGGCTCCTCGAGCGTTTCGGTCGGATTGATCTGCACCAGGATCGTGTCGTGCGCATCGCTTTCGCGAATGAGCGGCGTGATCGTGGGGTTGCCGGCGAAGCCGCCGTCCCAATAGGGTTCGCCGTCGATGTCGATCGCACGGAACATGGTCGGCAGGCAGGCCGACGCCAGCAGCACGTCCGCCGTGATCTCGGCATTTCGGAAGATGCGGCCGCGCCCGGTGCGCACCCGCGTCGCGGTGATGAACAGCTGGATCGGCGAGCGCGCGAGGCGTTCGAAATCGATGCTCTCGGCCAGCACCGCGCGCAGCGGATTGTAGCCGGTCGGATTGAGATCATAGGGCGAGAGCACCCGCGACATCAAATCGGTGAGGATGTAGGCTGGCGACGTATCGAGCGTCCAGCGCCCCATCAGGCGATCGAGCGGCGAGCGCTGGAGCGGGCTGAAGGCGGCAGCCTTCGAGACGCGGTGCCAGTATTTTTCGAGCGCGTCGCGCGCGCCCTCGGCGCCACCCGCGATCCATCCGTCTGCGAGCACAGCCGCGTTCATCGCGCCCGCGGAGGTGCCGGAGATCGCGGCGATGGTGAGCCACTTCTCTTCCAGCAGACGGTCGAGCACGCCCCAGGTGAAGGCGCCGTGCGAACCGCCACCTTGAAGCGCGAGATCGATTAGTACGGCGTCCCGTTCCATGGCGGCACCCACGCAACTGAAGCTCAAATTCGACGTGCTTTTTAGTACCCGAAGATGACAGCAGTGTAGAGAGCCGTGGCTACAGATTGCAACCGGAACGTGGAGCGTTCTAGTGCTCGAATACCAGCCGTGCGCCAACCGTGCCCTCGAGCGCCCGGATCTGCGCAAGCAGCGCGGCCGAATCCTCACCCCCGAGATCGGCGTCGAGCACGACGTAACCGAGGTCGCCGGCGGTCTCCAGATATTGCGCGACAATGTTGATGTCGCGCTGGAGGAAGACCTCGTTCAGCCGCCGCAGCATGCCCGGCACGTTGCGATGGACATGGCTGAAGCGCGCGCCGGCGGGACGTAAGTGCAGCTGCACCTCCGGGAAGTTCACCGCGCCCATGGTCGATCCCGTGATGAAATAGTCGACCAGCTTGCGCGCGACCTCGCCGCCGATGCGCTCCTGCGCCTCCTCGGTCGAGCCGCCGACATGCGGGGTGAGGATGACGTTGTTGAGGCCCTGCACCGGGCTCTTGAATCGTTCCGCGTTCGAGGACGGCTCAACCGGGAACACGTCGATCGCAGCGCCCGCGATGTGACCGTCGCGCAAGGCGCCTGCGAGCGCATCGAGATCGACCACGGTACCGCGGCTGTTGTTGATGAAGAATGAGCCCGGCTTCATCGCGCGCAGCTCCTTCTCGCCGATCATGCCTGATGTCTCCGGCGTTTCCGGCACGTGCAGGCTGACGACGTCGCTCTGCGTCAGCAGCTCTTCGAGCTTCTCGACCGGCTCGGTATTGCCGTGTCGGAGCTTGTCGGTGCGATCGTAATAGATCACGCGCATGCCCATGGCTTCAGCAAGGGTCGAAAGCTGCGAGCCGATATTGCCATAGCCCACGATGCCGAGGGTGCGGCCACGCACCTCGCGGCTGCCGGCAGCGGACTTGTCCCAGCCGCCTTCATGGGCGGACACCGAGCGCGGAAAGATCTGACGCAGCAGCATCACGATCTCGCCGATCACGAGCTCGGCGACGCTGCGGGTGTTGGAGAACGGCGAGTTGAACACGGGAATGCCGCGCTTGCGCGCCGCCAGGAGGTCGACCTGGTTGGTGCCTACGCTGAAGCAGCCGACCGCGAGAAGCCCGTCGGCGGCCGCGAGCACCTCATCGGTGATCTGGGTGCGCGAGCGGATGCCGAGCAGCGACACGCCCTTCAGCGCGCGCCGCAGGTCTTCGCCGTCCAGCGCCTTGGTCAATCGCTCGACATTGGCGAAGCCCGCGCTCCGGAACAGGTCGACAGCGCTGTCATTGACGCCTTCGAGCAACAGCGCCTTCGCGTTCCGCTCGGGGCTTTGGCCTAGGGCTGGCATGGAATCTCCGTAGGTCACAGCTTTGCCGCAGCTCATAGACCGCGGGGGAGATGCAGCACAATAGGGTTTGGATATGGGGAGAAGATGGCGGGGCGGTAAGCGTTTACGGTGGCCGCCCGGTCAAATGACGTAAAACCCGTGCGTGCCGTCGAGCCGGAGTTGCTCGACGAGACCGTATTCCCAGTCGAGATAGGCCTGCATCGCGCGCTCGGCGACGTCAGTGCCTTCGTAGGGCCGGCGGTAACGATGCGCCGGGTCGGGCTTGGGCAGCACGCGCGGCGGGCCGACCTCGAGCTCACCATCGTAACCGCCTTCGAGGACGTAGACCTCCCAGCCCATCTGCGCGAGCCAGGATGCCGTCATGTCGGCACGTACGCCCTTGTCGTCGGTCAGGAGGATGCGCGCGCCGCGCACGGGCGCGGCCATGTCGGTTTCCTGGACCAGCTGGCCGCCGGGATAATGCCGGAAGCCGCGGAGATGGCCAGCCGCATACTCTTCTGCGTCGCGCACGTCGAAACGATAGAGCGTGCGATCGGTCTGCGCTGCGAGCGCCTTCGCCTCGTTCGCGCCGATATGGCGAACACCGGCGCGATAGGCGACGTCGCGCGCATTGGCCGGGCCGCCCTCGAACGGCCCGATCGCGCCACGCCGGCCGGCACCGTGATCGAGCGTGTGCCGCGCCAGCGTCCAGCCGATCGTGCCGTTGCGCAGCGCCCGCACCTTGTTGGGCACGCCGGCATTGATCAGCGACTGCGTGCCGATGATCGAGCGCGTGCGCCCGGCGCAATTGACGATGATGGTGGTTTCAGGGTCGGGCGCGGCCTGCCCTGCCCGCAGCACCAGCTCAGCGCCAGGCACGCTGACCGAGCCCGGGATGTTCATGGTCGCATATTCGTCGAAGCGGCGAACATCGAGGATCGCGATGTTGGCCTTGTCCGCGATGAGCTCTGCCACCTCGTCGGCGCTGAACGACGGCGTGTGCCGCCGCGCCTCGACCAGCTCGCCGAACGCTTTCGAATAGGAATTGACGTCCTCGAACACCTGATAGCCCGCCGCACGCCAGGCCTTCAGTCCGCCTTCGAGCGCACTGACATTGGTGTAGCCGAGCGCGGCAAGCCGCTCGGCGCCGGCCTCAACAAGCCCCTCGCCGTCATCATAGAGCACGATTGCGACGTCCTTGCGCGGCAGCCTCACCTCGGCTTCGATCGCGATCCGGTCCGCGGCCATGTTGGCGGCGAACAGCGGATGCCCGGTGGCGAAGCCGGCCTCGTGCCTGAGATCGAGCAGCGCGATCTCCTCGCGGAGCAGCAGCGCGCGGCGGATATCGGCGGGGGTGACGGTGGGGAGCTTCATGGCGTGAACCCTGGCAAGTACGGCCAAGGGCTTTTGAACGATTGTCGCGCGCTTGGCTAGCCTTCGCGGCCGCTCACTCGCCCGGAACCAGCCGCCCGAGCGGCGGCTGCGCGGGGCGCCGCAGCCTGCGGCGCGACAGATAAAGCAAAATGCCGGTGACCGAGAACAGCGGCATCAACGCTGCTGCAATCATGAAGGCGAGCTTGCCGGGCCAACCCAGGAACGCGCCGCGATGGATGTCGAGCACGTTCGCGATGATCTTCTCGCCAAACGTCTTGTCGGCGTAGCGCTCCGCCGAGACGATCTGACCGGTGACGGCATCCACGCGGAATTCGTCACGTGTGGTATCGAGCGTCGTGTCCTTCGCCCACGACCGGATCCGGATGACCGTGCCCGGACCAGTTGGCAGCGTCAGCAGCGCTTTGGCGAAACGATCGCCCTCCTCGCGCTGGAGCGTCGCCCACGCAGGATCAAATCCGACCGCCTGAACCGGCTCGGAACGCCCTGCGGCGCGCGGCTGCTTTGGCTGCATCTTCGCGGCGGCAACATGCGGACGCGACAGCAGCCAGACCACCCCGTCCTTGTACCAGTCAAATGAGTACCACAGCCCGGTCAGCGTCATCACCAGATAGACCGGCAGCACCCAGGTTCCGATCACCGCGTGCAGCGAACGGTGCAGTCCACGCCCGCTGAGCCCGAGATTGGGTTTCAGCCACATCTTCACGCTGCCGGCGCGGCGCGGCCAGCGCAGCACGAGGCCCGAGATGAGCATGACGATCAGGCCGAGCGCGGCGATGCCGGTGATCTGGCGTCCCCAGCCCTTGGCGTCGCCGGGGATCAGCAGCCATCGATGCAGCCTGCGCACGGTCGCGAAGAACTCCTCGCCACGCGGCGCACCCAGCACGTGCGCATCGTAGGGATCGACATAGAGCGATGTCGGCCGCGCGCCCTGCTCGTCGCGCGCGAAGCGGACACGCACCGCCGCGGCCGGATCGCTCGACAGCGTGACGGCCGAGACCCTGCCGAGGTCCTGCCCCGCCTTCAGCCGAGCCACCAGTTCGTCCGGCATCAACGCCGGTGCCTGGCGCGGCGCGACCTGCATGAGGCCGGCGTTGAGATGATCGCCGATCTCGTCCTCAAAGCTCATGATCGCGCCGGTCAGCGCGATCAGGGCCAGCAGCAGCGCGAGCACGAGGCCCGCGATCGAGTGAATCTGGTGCAGAGCGACCTTGATATGATGCCCCACCCTACGCATCGAAGCCGGCCTTCTTGATCAGCGAGATCAGTGGATCTGCGCGGGTGTGCCGCTCAGCCATCGCTAGAACTTCACCGTCGCCGACAGCGACACCCGGCGCGCATCGCCGATCGCGACGTTCAAAGCGTTGCCGGTGCTGGAGGTATAGTAGAGCTTGTCGAACACGTTCTTGACGTTGAACTGATAGGTCACCGGCAGGTTGTCGATTCTCGTGTCGTAGGTCGCGAAGATGTCCGCCACGGTATAGGCCGGCATGAAGAACGTGTTGGCTGCATCGCCCGGGCGGTCGCCGACATAGTGCGCGCCGCCGCCGAGCCGCAGACGTCCGGGGAGTGCATCGCCGAAATCGTAGACGAGATAGAGCGAAGCCGTGTTCATGGCGGCGTTGAACAGCTTGGCGTTGCCGACAACGGGATCGTTGATCAGCCGTGCGTCGGTATAGCCGTAACTTCCGATCATACTCCATTGATCGCTCAGCTTGCCGGTCACGTCCAATTCCACGCCGCGCGACCTGGCTGCGCCCGACGTGCGCGCCGCCGACTTGCCGCCACCGATATCGTCCAGCACCAGCACGTTCTTCTTTTCGATGTCGTAGACCGCCAGGGTGCCCGACAGCCGCTTGTTGACATCGAACTTCAGGCCGGTCTCCCATTGCGTTCCCTCTTCGGGCGCGATGGTGGAGTCCACGACGAAGCCGGTGGTGAACGCCGCGATGACCGATGTCGGCTTCAGCGATTGCGTATAGCTCACGTAGTACGAGAGCTGCTCGTTCAGCTTGAAAATGACCCCGCCGAGCGGCAACACCTTGTCGCCCGCCAAATTGGTGTTCGTGATGAAGTTCGGGCGGCCCTTTCCGGCGAGCTGCTCGTATTCCATCCAGCGTACGCCGCCGACCACGGACAGCCAGTTGGTCAGATGGAACGTGTCCTGGGCGAAGAAGCCGCGGGTGCCGAGCTTGTCGGTCTGCTCGCTGTCCACTGGCGAAACCGTCGTGCCCGGCACGACCAGCCCGTAGACCGGGTTGTAGAAATTGAAGCTCGGGGTCGCCTGGCGAATCAGATCGTGGCGATCGATCGTGCGATATAGCGCCTCGCCGCCGAACAAGATCTCGTTGCGGAAGCCGCCCACCCAGACGTCACCCTGCAGATAGGAGGTGCCGTAACTGGCGTTGCTCAGCGAGTTGCGGGTGCCGTCGTTGCTGCGGGTCTCGACGCCGGTCGTGGCATTGACGCCGGTGATGCGAAGCTGATTGGCGCTGAAGGTCTCGGTGTTGTAGCTGTAGGCCGCCGTGACCTTCCAATTGTCGTCCAGCTTCTGCTCGACCGAGGCCTGCACCAGGTCGGAGGTCCCCCACATGTTGTTGAACGGCTCGTCGAGCCGGCGCGTCTTCGGGATCGCCAGCGGAGCGCCTTTGACGAAGGCAGTGCCCCGGTCAAACGGAGTGATGAACTCGCGGTGCTCGTAGGTGAGTTGAACCGTCGTGGTGTCGCCGTACCAGGCTAGCGACGGGTTCACCAGCATTTCCCGATGGCGGCCGAAGTTGCGCCAATAGTCCTCACTGACGCCATAGCCGACGAAGCGATAGGCAAGGCCCTGGTCACCAATCGGACCGGTGATGTCGAGCGTACCGTCGGCGCCGTTGCGATTGTTCGCGTAGGTTGAGCCGAGCAGCGTAACCGAGCCGTGCTGGTACAGCTCCGGCCGCTTGCTGATGGTGTTGACGATGCCGCCGGGATCCATGATGCCGTAGAGCAGCGAGGCCGGTCCCTTCAGCACCTCGACGCTCTCGACCGCGGCATTGAGGCTGCGGCCCTGCACCAGCGGCATGCCGTTGCGCATGATCGAACCGTCGCGGTTGTCGCCGAAGCCGCGGCGGATCACGGCGTCCTGCGTTCCCGCGAGCGTGTTGGTCTGGGTGATCCCGCTGATGTTGATCAACGCGTCGTCGATGTTGCGCGGGAGCTGGTCCTTCAAGACCTGTTCAGGCACGACGTTGACGGTCTGCGAGGTATCGAGCGGCGAGGCGCCGCTGCGCAGCGTGGTCGAGCTCGGCATCGCGCGGTAGCCGAGCTTGGCAGCCTGTTGCGCTGCGCCCTCCGCGGCGGCGCGCTCCGCGAGCGTCGGTCCTGCGGGGGCGACCGTGGCATTGCGCTGGCGTGCCGCGGCTTGCGCGCGGCGTAGAGACTGTCCCGACGCGCGCGCCGGTTTCGGTCGCTGCACCGGCGCTTCCACTGTCACTGGTGGCAACGCCGATTGCGCCAGCGCACTCGTCGTGTTCGAGGGGGATTCGACGAGCAGCACCGCTGCGCCGAGGAGAAGACCTGCACGGCTCTTGCCGGCACGATGACGATGGCCGCTGACGCGCTGGCCATCCACGGGGGCACGCACTTTCATTCCACTTCAAGTCAAGAACATTGAAGTGTGCGCCTGTAACAGTCGGCGGGATCGAAGAGAACCGTAGGCGAGCTTGAATCGCTCTAGTGTTGAATCGTTCTAAGCGCATCAGCGCACCGAACGGCAATCACCCATTGATGTCGCAGCGATCGCAACACGCTGCACGCGAATTCGCGGCAACGTGTCACGAAGGCTTTACATCTCACGCGATGGCAGGAGCAATCAGCTCGTCAATCTTTCGCTTGAGCGCCGCACCATCGGATGAGGCACGGTACGGCGGGCGCACGCGCAGCCAGCCGGCGTCGCCCGTCTGTGCGGCGAGGATTGCCTTCAGCGTCGCGAGGAACGACGGCGTTTTCAGCACGACATCGAGCGCAGCTTGCATGCGCGCCTCGACATCCTTGCCGTCAACCATGCCCTTGACCAGTTCGGGCAGGACGTTGGCCATGCCGCAGATGGTGCCGGCGCCGCCGGCGGCGATCGCGCGGGTGATGTCGGCTTCGTTGCCGACAGTGATGGCGAGATCGGGAGCAGCAGTACGGAATGCCTGGAACTGCTTGAAGTCGCCGCTGGAGTCCTTCAGGCCCGCAACCACCTTGCCGTAACGCTTGCGCAGGTTCGCCGCGACACTGGTCGGGATCGCAACGCCGGAGACCTGCGGGATGTGATAGAGCGAAGCGCGCAGGCGATCGTCGGCGACGCCGTCGATGATGGCGGCAAAAGCATCCTCGATGCCTTCGGGCGTGACACCACGGTCGAAATAGGGCGGCAGATACAGCACGTGACGCAAGCCGAGGCCGAGCACGGCGCGCGTCAGTGCGATGCTGTCGGTGATGGCGGGAAAGCCGCCGCCGATGCCGATCCGCTCGGGCGCGACGCCGGCCTTGAGCACGGCCTCGATGGTCGCGACACGCTCAGTGACGTTGAAGGAGGTGCCCTCGCCAGTGGTGCCGAACAGCACGACACCATCGACGCCCTTGCTGAAAAGCTGCCTGGCGTGAGCGGCGAGCTTGGCGGAGTCCACGCTGCCATCAGTCGCCAGCGGCGTCACCGACGCCACCCAGAACCCGCGAATTACCTCCGTCATCTCACCACCCATTAGCTGCGGTCCCGGACTAAGCCCCTGATCTCGAACGATCTTAGGAGGCCTTCCGAGCCTTGTTTTTGCTTTACTTTTTATGTTGTACCTTACATACAAGACGGACGCAAATCCTTTCCACCGTCATGGCGCGCATGAGACGCAGCCAGATCCGAGGAGGTCTCGCATGAACATGGTGAGCCCCATTGAGCGTCCCGATCAGTTGCTTGGCGCCCTGCGCGACAAGCTCGGCGCGGCCGCCGTGCTGATCGGCACCGACGTGCCCGCACGCAATTGCAACGACTGGAGCGCGAGCCTGCCGCAAACGCCGCTTGCGGTGATCCGACCGGTCGATGCGCAAGGCGTTGCGGATGCGCTTGCGACCTGCCGGCAGGCGCGGCTGCCCTTCGTGCCGCAGGGCGGATTGACCGGGCTGTGCCGCGGCGCTTCACCCGACGCAGGCTGGGTCGCGATCTCGCTCGAGCGCATGACCGGCATCGAGGAGATCGATCGGGCGTCAATGACGATGACGGTGAAATCGGGCACGCCGCTGGAGACGATCCAGAAGGCTGCGGACGAAGCCGGTTTCTTCTTTCCGCTCGATCTCGGCTCGCGCGGCTCCTGCGCGATCGGCGGCAATCTCTCCACCAATGCCGGCGGCAACCGCGTGATCCGCTACGGAATGACGCGCGAACTGGTGCTCGGCCTGGAGGTGGTGCTGCCCGACGGCACCGTCATCACCAGCCTCAACAAGCTGATGAAGAACAACGCCGGCTATGACCTCAAGCATCTCTTCATCGGCTCCGAAGGTACGCTCGGCATCATCACCCGCGTGGTGTTGCGCCTGTTCCCGAAACCGCGCTCGACCATGGCGGCGCTGTGCGCGCTGAAGGACTATGCCGCGGTGATCGCCCTGCTCGATGCCGCGCGCAGCGGGCTCGGCCCGCTGCTGTCGGCGTTCGAAGTGATGTGGCCGGACTATTGGGACGTGATCACGACGCGCGCCGGGGTGAAGCCGCCGGTCGCCGCAGGCCACGGTCTCTACGTGCTCGTCGAGGCCCAAGGCACCGACGAGAGCCTGGATGCACCGCGTTTCCAGGCCTGGCTCGAAGAGCTGATGGAGCGCGGGCTGCTCGCGGATGCCGCCGTGGCGCAATCGCTGGCGCAGACGCAGGCGTTCTGGCGCGTGCGCGACATCTGCGCCGAGTTCGGCCAGGTGCTGGGTCCGCACATCTCCTACGACATCGGGCTTGCGGTGGCGCGGATGGACGAGTTCGTCACACGCTGCAAGGCCGCGTTGGCCTCCGGCATCAAGGGGTGCGAGAGCGTCTATTACGGCCATATCGGCGACGGCAATCTGCATCTCGTGTCCTGGGTCACCGGTCTTTCCGTCGAGCAGCAGCCGAAGGAAGAGATGGACGCGATCATCTACGGCCTGGTGCGCGAGCTGGGCGGCAGCGTCTCCGCCGAGCATGGCATCGGCACGCTGAAGAAGAAGTGGCTGGGCCACGCCCGGAGCGAAGCCGAGATCGCATTGATGCGGACGCTGAAGGCCGCGCTCGATCCCGATCACCTGCTCAATCCCGGCAAGGTGATCTGAGACAGCAGATGCGATCGCTCAAGCTCGATACGCCGAAATCGCTGTCGCAGCGGGTGGTGCTGCGGCTGCGCCAGGCCATCATCGACGGCGAGTTCGCGCTCGGCGCCGCCATCTCCGAGGAGATGGTGGCGAATTCCTTCGGTGTCAGCCGCACGCCGGTGCGCGAGGCGATGGGCCAGTTGCAGGCGCAGGGCCTGGTCGTGATCCGGCCGCAGGTCGGCAGCTTCGTGTTCACGCCGAGCGCGGAGGACATCACTGCGCTCTGCACCTTCCGGATCGCGCTCGAGCCCAAGGCCGCCGAGCTCGCGTTCCGTCACGATCGCGACGGCGCAATTGCGACGATGAGCGAGGCAATCGCGGCGATGGAGCCGGCGATCGCGGCAAAGGACAACATCGCCTATGGCCGCGCCGATGCGAGCTTTCACGAAGGGTTGTTTGCGCATTGCGGCAACCGCTATCTCATCGAATCCTACCAGCTCGTCTCGGGCCGCGTCGCCGCGCTGCGCACCAATCTGACGTCGCCGATCGACGTGCGCACCCGCTCGTCGTTCGACGAGCATCGCAAGCTGCTCGATCTGTTCGCGCGCGGCGAGTTCGCCGCCTTCGAAGCGCTGATGACGACGCACATCACCAATTCCGGCCTGGTCTACGCCAAGGCCTTGAAAGTGGAGGCCTTGAAAGTGGAGGCGCTGAAGCCGGACTGAGCGCTTCTACCGCGCGTCTCTCGATCCCGGCCTGTCCAGAAAATCCAGCGCGGTGTTGATCTGTTCGAGCTGGTGCTCGATCTTGTCGCGATCGTCGACCGACTGCGCCTTCTCGAGCTGTTCCACAAGCTTCTGCTTCCGTGACAACAAGTTCTCTATGACCGTACTCACAAGTCCCCCATCGCCCCGAAACGAAGCGTCGAGGCAAAATCCGGTTACGGCACTGGCGCCGGGATGGTCGGGTCGCGCGCGAGCATGGCTCGCACCGGTCCCTTGATCAGAATGTTCGCGGAGGCCGTTGGTTCCTGCGAATGAACCACAACTCCGAGCGATGGAACTATTTGCGCAGGCTCGCCCAGACCCCACCGAGGATCAGCACACCGCCGAACAGATGGATCAGTTTTGGCGGCTCACCGAGAATTGCGAACGACAGCAGGGCGCTCGCGATCGGTCCGAGATAAAGCACGAGCGAGGTTCGGACCGAACCGAATTTGCCGCCGAGCCAGGCAAAGCCGGCATAGGCGAGCAGCCCGGGAACGATCCCGGCGAAGACATAAGCCGACACCGCTTTCGTGCTGAAGACCTGCGCCGGCGTGGTCCACATCTCGATCAGCGCCTGCGGCAGCGAGAACAGCGCGCCGGCGCCTGCGAACAGGCTCATGCGCGCCAGCAGCGACGCCTTGGGCGCCGCGCGCGATTGCAGCAGCGTGTAGCCGGACCAGCCGAGCATCGCGATCACGACCAGGCCATCGCCCGCTGCCGTCTCCAGTGCGAACAAGGTCTCCGGATGACCGCCGGAGATGATGAGCAAGGCGCCGGCGAGCGCAAGCGCTGTGCCGAGCCATTGCAGCGGGCCGACATGCTCGATGCCGAGCACCGCAGAGATCATCAGCACCGTGATCGGCGACAGCGCCATGATCAACGCGATGTGGATCGCCGTCGTCGAGATGCCCGCGGCATAGACCGGGCCGCCGCAGAGGAACATGCCCATGAAGCCGGCGGCGAGGATCGGCCAGATGTTCTTGCCAAGTGGCACGCGGCCGGCGCGGATTTCGGCGAATGCGATCGGCGCGAGCCCGATGGCAACGATGCTCCAGCGGAAGAAGGCGAGCGCGAAGGGCGGGACCGACCCCGCAAGCCCGCGCGCCAGAATCTGATTTGAGGCCTGCGCGGTCGCCACCAGGATGAAGCCGATCAGCGCAACCGCACCGAGCCAGGCCTCGGTGGACGGCGCCGCGCCGTCAGAAGTTTCCTTGCCCATGGGCAATCGGATATCCGATGTCGGCCCCGGTGAGAACCCGGAAGAGGGATCGCTCATATGCATATGCGGCACGCGCACCGTTCCGGGCGGCGGTGCTGGGCTCGACGGCGACCAATCTCCGCCTCGTCGAGGACGCCGTACGGATGGTCCGCCGGCATGGCCGCGAACCGGCCACGACTGCCGACGTCCGGCAGGGGCTCGCAAACGGTTAACGCGCTCACGCGGGCCGGATTGCTCCTGGCGGAACCGCGAATCTTCACGTGTCCGTCGGTTGAATTTGCGCCGCCGGAGTCCTATGCCTGTGCGCCATGGACACCCAGATCATGACCGCCGAAAAGCCCCTGATGGCGCAGGCGCGCCCGCGCAAGCCGGCGCCGTTCCTTCCCATGAGCCGCGCCGAGATGGATGCGCTCGGCTGGGACGCCTGCGACATCGTGCTGGTGACGGGCGATGCCTATGTCGACCATCCGAGCTTTGGCATGGCCATCATCGGGCGGCTGCTGGAGGCACAGGGCTTTCGGGTCGGCATCATCTCGCAGCCCGACTGGCATTCGGCCGAGCCGTTCAAGACGCTGGGCAAGCCAAAGGTGTTCTTTGGCATCACCGGCGGCAACATGGATTCGATGGTGAACCGCTACACCGCGGACCGCCGCCTGCGCCATGACGACGCCTATACGGCCGGCGGCGAAGGCGGCAAGCGGCCGGACCGCTGCACCGTCGTCTACGCCCAGCGCTGCCGCGAGGCGTTCAAGGACGTGCCGATCGTGCTCGGCGGCATCGAGGCGTCGCTGCGCCGGATCGCGCATTACGATTACTGGTCCGACAAGGTGCGCCGCTCGGTGCTGGCCGACGCCAAGGCCGACCTCTTGCTTTACGGCAATGCCGAGCGCGCCGTCGTCGAGGTGGCCAACCGTCTTGCCGCCGGCGAAGCGCCGCGCGAGCTCAGCGACATCAGGGGCGTCGCGCTGTTCCGCCGCGTGCCCGAGGACTATTCCGAGCTGCACGCCGACGATCTCGATTCCGCCGACGAGGGCGCAACGCGCCAGAAGGGTGCGACCGTCATCCGGCTGCCGGCGCTGGAGCAAGTCGAGCAGGACAAGGAAGCCTATGCGCGCGCGTCACGCGTGCTGCATCGGGAGAGCAATCCCGGCAATGCACGGCCGCTGGTGCAGCGTCACGGCGATCGCGATCTCTGGCTCAACCCGCCGCCGATCCCGCTGACCAGCGACGAGATGGACGCGGTCTACGACCTGCCCTACGCGCGTGCGCCGCATCCGTCCTACGGCGAGGCCAAAATCCCCGCCTGGGACATGATCAAGTTCTCGGTGACGATCATGCGCGGCTGCTTTGGCGGCTGCACCTTCTGCTCGATCACCGAGCACGAAGGCCGCATCATCCAGAACCGCTCTGAAGGATCGATCCTGCGCGAGATCGAAAAAATCCGCGACAAGACGCCGGGCTTCACCGGCGTGATCTCCGACATCGGCGGCCCCACCGCCAACATGTACCGGATGGCGTGCAAGGACCCGAAGGTCGAGGCCGCGTGCCGGCGGCCGTCCTGCGTCTTCCCGGAGATCTGCCCGAACCTCAACACCTCGCATGACGACCTGATCCGGCTGTATCGCAAGGTGCGCGAGACCAAGGGCATCAAGAAGGTGATGGTCGCCTCCGGCGTGCGCTACGACCTCGCGGTCGAGAGCCCCGAATACATCAAGGAGCTGGTCACCCATCACGTCGGCGGCTATTTGAAGATCGCGCCCGAACATACCGAGCGCGGTCCGCTCGACAAGATGATGAAGCCCGGCATCGGCGCCTACAACCAGTTCAAGCGGATGTTCGACGCCGCGGCCGAGCAGGCCGGCAAGAAATATTACCTGATCCCGTACTTCATCGCGGCGCATCCGGGCACGACCGACGAGGACATGATGAACCTCGCGCTCTGGCTCAAGAAGAACCGCTACCGCGCCGATCAGGTGCAGACCTTCCTGCCCTCGCCGATGGCAACCGCAACCGCGATGTACCACACCGGCGTCAACCCGCTGCGCGGCGTGCGACGCGGCGGCAGCGACAAGGTCGAGGCCATCAAGGGGCTGCGCCAGCGCCGCCTGCACAAGGCGTTCCTGCGCTACCACGACCCCGACAATTGGCCGGTGCTGCGCGAGGCGCTGAAGGAAATGGGCCGCGCCGATCTGATCGGCTCCCGCCCCGACCAGCTCGTGCCCGCGCACCAGCCGCCCGGCACCGGCAAGGCCGCCGGCACCAGGCGCCCGCTCCGTCCCGGCGGCAAGACGCAGCGCTTCACGACCAAGGGCTTGCGGGTGATGAAGTAGCAGGCGGCCAGCCGCCTGCTACATTGCGAGCACCACCGCCCCGGACACGGCATCCGTCACGCCGCGCCCGTTGCCCTGGTCCTCGAGCACCGACCTGAAACTGTCGAGCGTCTTGATCATCGCCGATCGCGCGTCAACCAGCGCGTCCTGACTGGCCCACGTGCCGATGAGGCAGAATGTCTGCTCGCCGGTCTTGATGATGACGCCGTGTTCGAGACCCGGCCATTTGGCCTTGCCGTCCCGATGCGCATCAAGGAAGGCGGCTTCCTCACCGGCCTTCACCTTGAACTTCACCACGTTATAGACTTGCATGATGCGCCTCCCGAAAATGGATTGATGAAAAGGCGAGCGCCGGACCAAGTCGGGTTCGGACAGATATTTTTGCACCCCAAAACAAAAAAAGTCGAAAACAACCCCATGCACAGTAGCCGGCGATAGCGAAATCAAAGGCTTAAAGCGCAACGACGGCGGGTTGAATCGCCGTCACGTCTGGGTTGGTTGCTCTCGCACGAAATTTCCGAAAAACAGAAAATAGCTTGACCCGTCGGGCAAAACTGGAGCATAATGGCATCATCGGCGCATGGCGTCGGCAAGCCCCCAGCGCTACTCCGTATCGATATCCTCAAGCTTCACGCCGCGTCCCGCGCGCAGGCTGTTCCGCGCCTGTTCGACGCGCTGCAGGAAGCGAGGATCATGCTCCAAGCGGTATTCGAACCAATCTTTCCTCCGGCTCGAATCCAATCAACACGCCTGCCGGCTTGCCGTGACGCGTGATGACAATCTCCTGCGTCTCTCGGCCTCACGGAGATAGCGGGACAGATCATCCTTGATCACGGAGAGCGGGACCTCTTTCACTCCGGATCTCCGACCTGTGTGAGGCATGACTCAGCCTCCGATTTGGCAACGATCGCCAGAATTTCGACGGTCGCGCGGGAAAATCGTAGAATACTCGGACTTCGTGAGATCGGAACAGCACGCACCAAAACCAGTTGACCTCGGCGCCATCATGTAACATAAGAAGTTACATGAAACGAGACAGCCGATTATCAGGGGTTCTCCACGTCCTGCTGCACATGGCGCAGCAGCCTGGCCCCTTCACCTCAGAGACCCTGGCGAAGGCCATGGACACCAACCCGGTGGTGATCCGCCGCATCATGGCGGGCCTGCGGGACCTCAATTACGTCCGGTCCGAGAAGGGGCACGGCGGTGGCTGGACGCTGGCTTGCGATCTTTCGAAGGTGACGCTGCGCGATGTCTACGCCGCGCTCGGCAGCCCCTCGCTTCTGGCCATGGGCAATAGGACGGAGGCGCCGGGCTGCCTTGTCGAGCAAGCCGTCAATGCGGCGCTCGATCAGGCCTTTGACGATGCAGAGGCACTGCTGCTGTCGCGCTTGGGCGAGGTGACGCTGGCGATGCTGGGTGACGATCTGCGCAAACGCCTCGGATCCCGAAAGCTTCAAGGCATGAGCGCCCATCACGCATGATGAACTCTATTCAGCAGGACAACATCGTGACCGACATTCAAAACGCGTTCTCCGATCCGCAGATGGTGGCGAAGTACACCGAAGGGCCGCCACGGTTCGTTCCCGGCTACAATTCGATGCTGTCCATGGCGGCGATCCTCTTGGGCGAGCGCGCGCGTGAAGATGCGCGAATACTCGTTCTTGGCGCCGGCGGCGGCCTGGAGCTGAATGCCTTTGCGCAAGCGCAGCCGCGCTGGACCTTTGATGGCGTGGACCCGTCCGCGGCGATGCTGAATCTCGCGAAGCAGACGCTGGGCCCGCTCGCGTCGCGCGCGCATCTGCATCAGGGCTATATTGACGTTGCGCCAGAGGGGCCATTCGACGGCGCGACGTGCCTGTTGACCCTGCACTTCGTCGATGTCGAGGAACGGCTGCGAATGGCGTCCGAAATCCGCCGCCGCCTCAAGCCAGGCGCGGCGTTCGTTGCGGCCCATTTCAGCATCCCAGGTGACGACGATGAACGGCCGCTTTGGCTCTCGCGGTATTCTGCCTTTCTCGCCGCATCTGGACTCGAGCCCGATAAGGCTGCTGCCGCCCGCAAAGCGGTCGACGGGCAATTGAGCATCCTGGCGCCAGCGCGAGACGAAGCAATCTTGCGCGACGCAGGCTTCTCCGACCCAACCCTGTTCTACACCGGCTTCACGTTCCGCGGCTGGGTGGCCTACGCCTGAGGCCCGCCCCCCTCACCGATCCACCGGCACGCCCGGCCCGAGATGATACCGGCTTGAGAAGAACACCAGCGGCGTGGTGTCGTGGTAGTCGCAGTTCGAGACTTCGGCGATGATCAGCGTGTGGTCGCTGACATCGACGTGGCGTGTGACCTCGCAGGCGAACCAGGCCATGCAGCTGGACAGGCGCGGCAGGCCGTCGACGATGTCGTAATCCGGCGCCGCGCCGGTGTTCGGCTGGCTCGCGAAGTGCCGCGACAGGTCCCGGCCATGCTCGGGCAGGACGTTGACGCAATAGCGTCCTGTCGCCGAGATCGCCCGGTGCATGCGTCCCGGCATGACCGACACCAGCACGGTCGGCGGGGACAGGCTGACGGTGACAAAGCTGTTCGCGGTCATGCCGCAGACCCGGCCGTGCTCGTCCAGCGCGGTCAGCACCGCGACGCCGGTCGCAAAGCGCGACGCGGCTTCGCGGAACGACGCCGGATTGGCGCGCTGGATGTCAGTCCCCACTCGCATCGGTCCTCACGCAATCGCCCTGACCGGCTCTGATGGCGCCGACATGCGTTCGATCCAGGCCTGGATGCGCTGCGGCGTGCAGATGCGATCCCACTGCCGGTCCGGGTAGTTGAAATTCTCGGTGAACTCGTTGGCCAGCGCCGGGTTCTGGCTCATCGCGCCGATCAGCATGCCCAGCGCTTCCGTCGGCGGCTGCAGCATCACATTGGTCCAGCGCGAGGCCGCCAGCACGCGATCCTGTCGTTTCAGCTCGACCTTCTCGCAGAGGCGTACGTCGAGCGCGTCCGCGTTGACGATCTCCTCGCCGAGCACGAAGGCCGCATAGGATGCGATATTGGCGCCCTGGCCCATCATGGGATCGACGATCGCATGGACGTCGCCGAGCGCAATCGCGCATTTGCCGTCGTCGAACTCGACCACAGTGTTGCGCACCGTCGGGACCACGCCGCCTTGCAGCAGGTCCTGCGGCTGCGCGAGATCGAACCGCGCGGTGTCGATGCGGTCGTAGGTCGTCGGGTGATGCTTCTCGAGCTTGCCCAGCAGCACCTTCAAGAAGTGCTTCGGGTTGTCGTCGTAGCTGAGCGTGGCCAGTTCCTCCATGTCGCCGCCCGGCACGTTCTCCATCAGCAGTGCGTTGGCGACACCGCCGAACGTAATGGTCGGGATCACGATCATCTCGCCATGTCCTGGAGACACCGAGAGCGTGACGTTCATGGGATCGGGCTGCCGCACGCCGGTGTAAAGCCCGACGCACAGCCGCCGTTGCGGCTGCGAATAGGGCGTGTGCTCCGGCCGGTAAGTGAAGAGCTGGCCCAGCGGACCCTTGCCGGTCGAGACGACCAGGAGATCGAAACGGGCGACCAGCGGACGGATGTCGCGCTCTTCGATGCGGCGGTATTCGATCTTGCCACCGCGGCTGACAAAATCCTGCATCAGGGCAGGAAGATAGATCCGGTAGTCGACGGCGCGGCTCGGCTTCGAGAAATCGCCGCGAAAGCTCAGCGGCTGCGGAAAATTGAAGAAATGGTCGTGGTAGTAATAATGGTCCTTCGGATCGCTCCAGTGATTGACGCCGAGATAGTCCTCGCGCGCGATCGTCACATGGTGATGCGCGACGGTGTTAAGCAGGCGGATGTCGCGATAGTCCTCGGGCGGCCGGTCGGTGATAACAGTGGCGTCCACGCCATGTTTCTGCAGGTAGAGCGCGAGATGCAGGCCGGCGATGCCGGCGCCGACGATTCCGATGTTGCGTGCCACGTGGTCTCCTCCCCTGTTTCCTTGCCCTGTGATGGCTTGTTTTGAGGGAGCCTAACGGCCCTCCGGATTGCGCACTACGGAATAAATGGGATATAATTTATTCCAAACAGGAATGAATTATGGACCGGATCGATTGCCTGCGCGCTTTCGTTCGCGCCCTGGAGGGCGGCAGCTTCTCGGCTGCGGCCAAGGAGCTCGGGATCGGCCAGCCCGCGATCAGCAAGCGCATTGCGATGCTTGAAAGCGAATTCGGCACGCAGCTGTTTTCGCGCACGACGCGCACACTGAAGCCGACGGCCGAGGCGCACCGGATCTACGATCTCGCGCGGCAGATCCTCGACAGCTTCGACATGGCGCGGTCGAGTGTCGAGCAGGCCGCACCCCGCCCCACCGGCACGCTCCGGATCGGCGTGCCGTCGTCGTTCGGACGGCGCTACATGATGCCTGTCATCGCCGAGTACGTTCGGAATTACCCGGAAGTGCGGGTCGACATCCGCTTCAGCGAGCGGTTCGTCAATCTGGTGGAAGAAGGCATCGAGCTGGCGCTGCGCATAGGAAACCTGGAGCCGAGCACGCTGGTCGCCCGCCGGCTCGGGACCGTGCAGCGCCATCTGGTCGCGACACCCACCTATCTGCACGGCCGCCCGCTGCCGCGGACGCCTGACGATCTCGGCTCGCACCAGTGCATCGTCTATTCACGGATGTCGCCGGCGCACCAATGGGCCTTCGAATCCGAGCATGGTCGTCACGTCGCATCGATCAACGGACCCATTCATGTCGACGACGCCGATGCGATGCAGGAGGCGACGATGCAGCATCTCGGCATCGCGATCCTGCCCGAATGGAATGCCGCGGAGGGTCTTCGCAGCGGCGAGCTCGAGCATGTGCTTCCGGACTACACCATCGCCGCGCTGCCCCTGCATGCGGTCTATCCGGAGACGCAGTGGATGTCGCTGCGCGCGCGAAGCTTTCTGGATCTCCTGGTTGACCGCGCCGAGCATTTCACGCCAGCCCCGTCGCATACCCCCGCCGCCGGCGCAGGCGGTTGACGCCGCCCCTGCCATCATTAAATGACGCCCATGAAAAAGATCGGATTTCTGTCCTTCGGACACTGGACGCCCTCGCCGCAGTCGCAGACCCGCTCGGCGGCGGACACGCTGCTGCAATCCATCGAGCTGGCCGTCGCGGCGGAACAGCTCGGCGCGGACGGCGCCTATTTCCGCGTGCATCACTTCGCGCGCCAGCTGGCCTCGCCCTTCCCGCTGCTCGCCGCCGTCGGCGCAAAAACCAGCACAATCGAAATCGGCACGGCCGTGATCGACATGCGCTACGAGAACCCGCTCTACATGATCGAGGATGCAGGCAGCGCCGATCTCATCGCCGGCGGGAGGCTCCAGCTCGGCATCAGCCGCGGCTCGCCGGAGCAGGTGATCGACGGCTGGCGCTACTTTGGTTATCGCCCGGCCGACGGCCAGAGCGATGCCGACATGGGCCGGCGCCACGCGGAGGTCTTCCTGGACCTGTTGCGCGGCGAAGGTTTTGCCGAGCCCAATCCGCAGCCGATGTTTCCCAATCCGCCGGGACTGCTGCGGCTCGAGCCGCATGCGCAGGGCTTGCGCGAACGGATCTGGTGGGGCGCCGGCTCGAACGCGACCGCAGTGTGGGCGGCAAAGCTCGGCATGAATCTGCAGAGCTCGACGCTGAAGAACGACGAGACCGGCGAAGCTTTTCATGTGCAGCAGGCCGCCCAGATCCGCACCTATCGCGCCGCATGGAAGGAAGCCGGCCACACCCGCGAGCCCCGCGTGTCGGTCAGCCGCAGCATCTTCGCGCTGATGAATGATCGCGACCGCGCCTATTTCGGCGGGGAGCGCGGCGGCGAAGACCAGATCGGCTTCATCGACCCGCAAACGCGCGCGATCTTCGGCCGCTCCTATGCCGCTGAGCCGGAAGCGTTGATCGAGCAGCTCAAGCAGGATGAGGCAATCGCCGAGGCCGACACGCTGCTGCTGACGATTCCGAACCAGCTCGGCGTCGACTATTGCGCGCATGCGATCGAGGCGATCTTGAAGCACGTCGCGCCGGCGCTTGGCTGGCGGTGAGACCACCAACCGATTCACTGCGACCGATTCACTGCGCAAGTCAGGCGGTCTCTTGCTGACCCCTGATCTTCTCAAGCCAGGCTGTCAGACGCGGATGTCTCGTATATCGGCCCTCCAGGCCTGCGAGTTCCTGCTGAAAGACCGGCAGCGAGAGCAGCCGTTCGATATCGGGCTCCCTGATCTTCCAGATCGCCGGCGGAAAGAAGCCATGCACCTTGAGTTCGTAGAGCTCGAAGATCGCGTGAATGATCTCGTGTACCGCCCGGCGCTCTTCCGGTGTGATCTCAATGTCGCCGGCAGCCCCTCGCTCGAGGAATGCCGCGACCGGAAGGCGTCGTCGCAGGTCGGAAACCCGGTCGGAATATCGAAGGAAGATGTCCGCGCCCAGACGCCGATTGTTGGTGTGTAGCGCCGCATAGATCGCGGCCAAGCCAACGATGATCGATCCGAGCGTCACGAATCTGAGAATATAGTCGAGCACGCGTCTCCTCCTTGCGCAGGGCACCGGAGTGACAGAGATAAACCAGACCGTGGGCCGATAAAATGGGGCGGCCGGGGCTCGTGGACGCCCCGCATCTGACATTGGTCAGATGCGCAGAGGATGAAGTCCCGCGAATTCGTGGCGATGTCAGTCCCGCGCCCGGGCCTACCCCGTCTTGGTACCGGTGACGACGGCGAGCGCCTCGACGAGGCGGTCGAGATCGGCCTCGTCGGTAAAGAGCGCCGGCGTCACACGGATGCATTGGCCCTTGGCGACGCCGGTCCGGCGCACCGTCATGACCTTGTGGCTGTCCCTCAGCTTCACGACGATCGCCTCGTTGTCCGCCTTGCTGGTCTTGCCGGCGAGACGGAAGGACGTGATCGCGCCATATGAGCCGACCTCATCCGGCGTCAGGATCTCGATGTCCTTGAATCCGCGGGCGCGGCTCACCCAGTAATCACGCAAATAGCGGAGGCGGGCTTGCTTTGCCGCGGCGCCGATCTGCTGATGGAGCGTAACGGCCGCGGGCACCGTCAGCACCGTCGCGAAATTGACCGTGCCGGTGTGCACCCGCGAGCGGATATCGGTCTCCGCAAAATCCTCGTCGCCCATGTCGCGATCGATGTCGGCGAGGCGATCCTTCCTGATGTAGAGGAAGCCCACGCCGAGCGGCGCGCCGATCCATTTGTGCAGGTTGAAGCCGACGAAATCGACGTCGAGCTCGCCCACCCTGAAGTCGATCTGTCCCCAGGAATGGGCGGCGTCGACGATGGTGTCGATGCCCTTGGCCCTGGCCATGCGGGCGATCTCGGCGACCGGCATGACGAGGCCGGTGCGATGGCTGACATGGGTGAGCAGGAGAAGCCTGGTCTTGGGATTCGCCTCGAGGGCACGGGCATAGGCGTCGAGCACGGCCTGGCGGGTGGCCGGCTCCGGCACATCGAACCTGACCACGTCGACACCGCGACGCGCCTTAAGCGCGTTCATCGCGTACTGCATCGAATCGTAATCGAGGTCGGCGTAGAGCACGCTGTCGCCGGGCTTCAGCTTGTTGTAGCCGCCGATCAGCAGCTGCAGCGCTTCGGTCGCGCCGCGGGTGAGCGCGATCTCCTCGGGCGCCGCGCCGATCGCTTGGGCCACCTTGATGCGCACGGCCTCGAAATCCGCACCCGCGCGCTGCCGCGCGTAGTAGGTGTTCTGATAGTTGACCATGTCGGTCTGGCGAATGAACTCGCGCCTCACCGGCTCGGCCATGATGCCCCAGAAGCCGTTCTCCAGATTGACGACATCCGGCGTCACGGCATAGAGCCCCCTCACCGCCGTCCAATAGGCATTGTCGGTGGCGATGGCGGCCGCCGCTCCGGTCGGCTGTGCCGGCAGCCCGTCGGCTGCCATGGCCGGTGCCGCCAGGGACGTCACGGCTGCGGCCGCGAGGCCCTTCAGGATCGACCGGCGGTCGGACGACGTTGTCTCATTCAGATGCATATCAGCCCCCCACGATGCGCGGCGAAGGGAGCAGCGATCCATAGAGCGCGCATGACGAAGCGATGACAGTTCGATGATGCCCGGCGCGCCCGGTTACATCCCGGTCATTGCGCCGTCGATCATCCCTGCGCCGATGTCACCGGCCATTCCGAGACGTCCGCCATCGAAAGCAATTCCAGCTTCGCGGACGACTTTTCCAGCAACCCGGCTTGCGCAAGGCGCCGGGGATCATTGCGATAGTCCTGGAAGTCCGCATCGGATGCGAAGCTGACGATGTGCACCTCGATCGTGCCATCCGGATTTCGAAGACGACGCTCCACACGCCCGTTGAACGCAGCGAGTAGCGGCAAGACGGCATCCTCGTAGGCGCGGAAGGCCTCGATACCCTCAGGCGGTATTCGGGCAATGAGCACCAGCGTTACGGAGTGAGCTTGACAGGTCATCGCCGCAATCCCGAGCCGAGATAGTCGCGCATTGGAGACGCTGCATCCTGCGGTCGCCGCCTCACGGCGTCAATGACGGCTCGAATGCAAGGCCGATTCTTCGAGACGCCCGCTTCGGGCGGGCTCCCGGGGATAAGGACCTGCTTCGGGTCGTAAGGGAGCCGACTCGCGCGATCTTAGAACAAAGCGGCGTTGAGGGCCTGTCCGTAGATCATCGCGGCCACGAGAGAGAGCAGCAAGCCCGCGCCCGAGAAAATCACGAGCACCTTTACGGTTTCGACATCAACGTTGGTTCTCGTCGCGCGGGATATCGCCTTTGCCAGTGCAGCCATCATCGCCAGCTCCGAACCAGGCCGCGCGGAGGCGGGCCCTGGTTCATCTAGCGTCATTCGGCGCGTTCGCGTGTGAAGCAGATTACAGGTGCGCTTGCTGCGCCTCAGGCACGAGCCGCAGCCTTGCCACCGGTCGTCATCGTCAAACCGCCCTGCTTAACGCGCTGCCCTCAGGGTGAGGCGCCACCGAACCCGCCGGCGCGTGATTGACGACGAGACCGGTCGGCACGGTGCCATACCTCGACAGCGCAGCGGTGACCCGCCGCATCGCCGCCGAACCGAGCTCGCCGGCGCGCACCACCGGGATGATCAGATCCGCGTGCGCGGCCAGCGCGATGGCGTCGGGCTGCAGGGCGAGATTGCTCGCATGGACGACGATCAGATCGAATTCCGAACGAATATCGTCTTCTAGCCGCGCGTCGGCTTTTCTGCCGGCGCTCAGCAGCTCGTCGATCGACTGCAGCCCTGCCGTGGTCGAGCCGTCCTGCCATTCGGTCACAGGAGGCTGGTGACCGGCGAATTCCGGCTGGAGCCGGATCAGCACGCTCATCATGCCCCGATTCACCGCCGCGCGATTGAGCGAGCGCGCAACGGTGTTGCCGCCGGCACCTTTGCCGACCGACAGCACGAGGGCGACCTTGCAGCCACGCACCGGCGCGCGATCGATCCGCTCGAGAAGCGGACGCAGATATGCGCCGAGATCGAGCTCGGCCGAGGCAGTGATCGGCCTTTGCCACACAGTGGTGGCCACGGCGCCAAGCCCCAGATCGGGAATGCGGGCCCAGACAGGCAGGTTCGGCATCGCCTCGGGCTGGCGCGCGGCCGGAGCCGGACGCTGGACTTGCCGATCGGGTACGTCCGCCGCTTCCGCACGCGCAGGAGCTTGAGCAGGAGCCTCGGCAGGCGCGGGCCTGTCGGACATGTTTCCCATCGCCGCAACGGCGGCCGTCGAGGTCAGGATCGAGCCGATCGCGAGCGCCGCGAGCAACAAGGCGAGGGGCGGACGCGTCGAGCGCATCGGCGGAATGGCGAGCGAGGCGATCTTGGTCTGGGAGCTCTGCAGCTGGCGCTGCTCGCTGGTCGTCTTGAACCGCGACAGGAACTGCTCGTAGATGTTCTTGTTGGCATCGGCGTCGCGCTGCAGCTCCTGCAGCTTCACGAGCGCCTGGCCGTCGACCAGCATCTGGGTCTCGACCGTCCTGAGCTGCTTTTCCAGCGCGGTTTGCTGCTCCAGCTGAGCCTCATATTCGGACTTCGCCGTGTCGATGTTCTTCTTCCGCTCGACCTCGATCTGCCTGTTGATGTCAGCCAGCTGGCTGTAGGAGATCGCGAGGTCGGGATGGCGGTCGCCGTACACCGCTTTCTTCTGCGCGATCTGATCGTTCAGGGTCGAGCGCTGCGCGCGCAGCATGCTCAGGAGGTCCTGCTTCACCGGACCTTCGACATTGGCCTTGAGATCGCGCTGCACCTGCTCGTAACGCGCCCTCGCTTCCTCGGTGCGCGCGCGAGCGGCGGAGACCTGCTGGTTGAGGTCGGTCACCCGCAATTGCTGGGTCGTGGAATCCTTGCCGGCATTGAGGATCTTGTGCTCGAACCTGAAGGCGGCAACCGCATCTTCCGATGCGCGCAGGCGCTCGTTCAATGCCTTCAGCCGGTCCTTGAGCCAGTCGGCCGCCTCGTCCGTCGCCTCGGTGCGGACACGGCCTTGGCTCGTGACGAACGCCTCGGCGATGGCATTGGCGTAATGCGCAGCCCGTTCCGCATTGTTCGAGGTGAATGAAATCGCAATGACGTAGGTCAGCCCGCGGCGCGAGATATCGAGACGGTTGCGGAATTTTTCGAGCAGGCGCGTCATGTCGGTGTAACCGCCCGCGATGTCCGGGTCGTCGGCGATCTTGAGCTGCTCGATCAGGGGCCGGAGAAAGCCGTCCGATTTGGCGATCTCGATCTGGCTCTGAAGTGCCGCGGCATCCTGGCCGATGCCCGGCAGCACGTCCTGCTCCGAGGTGACGCGCAGCTCGCGGGGATCGAGGACGACCAGGGCTGTCGCGGCATACCGGACCGGCAAGACCATCAGGGCAATGACGCCCAGGGCGAACAGCGCCAGCGCCAGCGTCAGGATGCGCCGGCCATTCTCGCGCAGGAAGGAGAGCGCACCGGTGACGGTCAGCGATCCCTTGATCTGCGCCGGAGCAGCGCCGTCAGGCCTCGCCGTCGCAGCCCGCGGCGCTTCCCACGAAGCCGCAGACTCCGTCGGGGCGATGCTTCGCGGAGATGCGCCTCTACCGAACGCCATAAGGTTGGACTCGAAATCAACTGACAGCCCCGTTCAGAGGCTTGCCACACCGTAAATATCCATGGTTAACCGGTGGTTACGCCGGGCGCGCCGTGGCTGGTGAACAATCTGTTAACGCGCGCGCCTCATGCCAGTCGTCACGATTGCAGCCGCACGTTCATCAGTTCCGACGAGGTCGGAACGGATGAACCGACAGGGCGCGATGACGTTGGTCCGGGGCCCTTACGAAGGTTTCGCCAGGCTCGCGTCCGGCCAGGTCACATAAAACTCCTGACCATGGATCGACCCAAAGGCCTGACTGATGCCTTTCGCCTGGATCTCAAAGTAGAGCTTCTTGTTGTTGATGCCGCTCCAGCCTACGCCGCCGAGGAGGTTTCCGCCGCTGTAGATATCGTAGTCAAACGATTCGTAGCCGATTTCGGGCACGTCGCTTGCCCGCTGGATCTTCAACGTTCCGTTGGCAAGCGCGTCGTTGAAGCCAGGCAGATCCTTCCAGCTCTCCATGCCGAACTGGAGGACCGTTCGCTCAAAATCTGCATCGCTCAATTCGACGCCCTCAATGCGCACCGCTGCATCCGCGCCGAACCTCTTCAGATATTCGGCCTGATCCTTCGGAAGCTCGGAGAGCTTCATCATGGGCGATTCGACAAGGCCTTCGCGCGCACGAGAGAGAGTGACAGCCCCGCCAGCAGAGCTCCCTCCCTTCGCCGCGGCAGCCTTTCCGTTGACGAGTGCGGCGATCTTCAGCAGCGCGTCAGACACGCCCGGCGCCAGGCGAGACGACACAGCGTTGACATGAGGGATGACGCTGGCGGGACTTGATTCGGGCTCGGCAGCCGTCTGAACGTTGGCGGCTTTCAGGATGGTGAGCGCTGTCGCGCCGACGGAATTGATGGCAACCATGTGGCCTCCTGGTCTGTGTTACCTGGACGCCCGCCAATCATTGCCGGGTCACAAGCAGGGGGCTGGCCTCATGCCAGTCGTCACGATAGCAGCCGCACCTTAGTCAGTTTCGACCGACCGAAGCGGACGCATCGATAAGGAACCATGTCGCGGTAGACAGGACTCCCGGTCGCACTCATCGCACTCACGGCTGATCAACCTCAGGGCGCGAAGCCGAATCAGTGCCCGCAGGCTAACGGTTCCGGTCAAGGCCGCACAATCTGCGAAATTGCAAGTCAGCCCCCGATAGTGAATCGACCGTTAAATGGCGGGGCGGTGCTCCGCCCCCCGCCTGACGTGCCGCCGAGACCTGAACGATGGCCCGGATCGCGCCGAAGGCAGCACTTTGCTGCGTGCGTGTAGCTTGCCCACGCTCAGATCGATCGATGCTTCCGGACCAGGGCGCGTCCAAATGACGCGCCGCGAAGATCCCGCACAAAGCTGCGAACCGTTTGGCGGAGTGGATTGAATCAACGGCTCCGCACCAGCTCCCGTCACTACCACAACCTAACCGGGAAGCCCGGAGAACTGATGACTGGATAAGACTGGGGGCAACGCAAATGTTTCCGCCGATCGAAGAAACCCTCGCAAACATTGCAGGCTCGACGACTCTCGATGAACTGAAAACCGTGCTGGCTCGAATTTCGAGAGATTATGGCCTCACGCTCGTCGCGTACAACGCCGCACGCCGACCCGAGACGACGGATGCGCGCAACCCGATCCTGTTGTACTCATCCGAGGATGACCTGGCAGAACAATACCTCAAACACGATGGCCTTCAGGCAGCCCCCCTCTTTCAAAACGGCCGGAGCGATTTCTTGCCGCTCGACTGGGACGATGCCGCCCCGGAGATGCAGGATGCACGAGCGTCCTTTCGCATGGCCGGCTCTCGCGGCATGACGATCCCGATCCGAGGACCCGGCGGCGAGCATGCACGCCTGTCGATCGCCTCGAACGTCACCACCGACACATGGGCCAGCCGGCGGATGACCTATATGCGGGATTTTCTGATCATCGCCCATTTCATTCACGATCAGGCAGTGCGGCTCGCAGGCTTGCGACCACAAGGGCTCGAACGATTGCTCTCCGCGCGTGAGCGGGAGACTCTTCAGCTCGCCGCGCGCGGCTTCAGCCCAAAGCAGATCGCCGCCGACCTGCATCTGTCACCGACCGCCGTCCGCCTCTATCTGCAGGGCGCGCGCTCAAAGCTCGAATGTGCGACGCTCACGCAGTTGATCGCCAGGGCCGTCAGCCTCGAGATCATTCAAGCCTGACGCGGGACGCACGCTCGATCTGTCTTCGAGACGCGTATACTTGCGCACGACATCGAACCAAGGCGAGCATGTCAAGTTTTATTATCTCAGATTGTGAAGCACGGGCATGATCTTTTAGCTCTCCGCCGGATGCTGCGGCTCGCGGCTTTCCAGTTTTGTCAGCGGAGAAGACATTGTGAAAAATATCCTGCGCTCCATCCTGCCCGCCCTTGTCGCCGTCGCGGCCTTCGCGACAACGGCCCACGCCAACGACACCATCACCATCAACTGGAAGAACAACACCGGGTTCGGCATGGGGCGTGACTTTACACCGGCATACAACGCCTGCAACGGCGGCACTTGCACTATCCCGCATGACATCAACAACGGCACGACCGGAGTGCTCACGCACACGGCCGCGAGCACCCAGTACATTCGCACCATGAGCACGCGGTTCTACTATATGGACGGTCTCACGAGGAAGTCGTGTCAGCTCGTGGTTAGCGCCTACGGACCGAACAGCACATTTCCGGGGCCAGGATGTGAGGACAAGAGCATCACCTTTTCTAAGGGCAATGGTACTGGCAATAGTCCAAGCTGCCAATATGCGCTTGTCAGTCAAGACCTCAAGACCTGTACGTTCGTCTATAACGTCACCACTACGAACTAGAGATGGTGCCGCTGTGGGTGTCTCGTAGGCACGAGACGCTCGCGCCGGACAATCCGAATAAGCTAGCAATGTTGCAGCAGCGCGGTTCACCCGTGGTGCTGCAGCATCGCGATCATCTGGCCGGCCTGCTCAATCGTTCGTACGATCGAAAGCGTTCATTGGTCCAAGGCCTTCACCGCGGTTCGCAGCCCTATCGTCACCGAGGTCACGCGGAATGCTGAGCATTGCCCGCGCCAGCAAGAGCTACGCCGGAGTTGCGGGCGGCGCGCCCGTGCTGAGGAACGTCACGCTATTGATCAACGCCGGAGACATGTGCGCGCTGACAGGCGCGTCGGGCTCGGGCAAAACGACGTTGATGAACCTGATGGGGCTGCTCGACCGGCCCGACAGCGGCGAGATTCATCTGAACGGAATATCCGTTGCAAGCCTGCGCGAGGACGACGCGGCCCGGCTGCGCAACCGGCACATCGGCTTTGTCTTCCAGTCGTTCCATCTGCTGCCGCGCCTGTCCGCACTCGACAATGTGGCGTTGCCGCTGCTGTATCGCGGTGTCGCGGGCGCGCGGCGCCGGCAGGCTGCCGCCGTCGCTCTCGATCGTGTCGGCCTTACGGATCGTCTGACGCACCGCCCCGATGAACTCTCCGGAGGGCAGCGCCAGCGGGTGGCCATCGCCCGCGCCCTGGTGGGCGAGCCTGCATTACTGCTTGCGGACGAGCCGACCGGCAACCTTGACAGCCAATCCGCCGACGACATCCTGGGCCTATTCCTGTCGCTGAACCGAGAATCCGGGGTCACAATGGTGATCGTGACCCACGATCCCACGCTCGCGGCGCGCTGTCCCCGGCGCATCGTCATGCGCGACGGCGGCGTCGTCGACGACACCAGGGGTGAACTCCGCTGCGTCGGGGCGACGGCATGAGCGGTGATCGCATGATTCTGCGCGAGCTCGCTTTCGACGCCGCCTCGAACTTGCAGGCACCCAAGGGCCGCACCGTCCTTGCGCTGGTCGGCATCGCGATCGGGACAGCCGCCGTGATCGCGATGCTTCACATCGGCTACAATGCCCGCAAGGAGACGATGCAGCAATTCGACGTGCTCGGCATCGACCTCGTGAACGTCACCCCGGGATCGGACGGAACGAAAAATGCCGTGATCCCGTTCGACGCGGCTCGTGACGTCAGCGGCGCCGGCATCGGCGTAATCGCCGCGGCTCCCCTCATCCTCACGGGCACGTCCGTCAGGATCGGCCGTTCCTCGCTTCAGGCCAACCTCGTCGCCGCGACGGACGGGATCTATTCGCTCGCCAAGGCCGAGATCGCGACGGGACGAAGGACGTCCGATCTCGACGGCTTCGCGCCGTTCGCAGTGCTCGGGGCCGATCTCACCAAAGACATCGCGGCGAGCACCGGCAGGCCGGTCAGGATCGGCGACCAGATTTCACTCGACGGCCAGGTCATGACCGTCATCGGCATCCTCGCCAGCGTCTACTCCAATATGGTCCTCAACCTCGATCTCAATCGATCCGTCATCATTCCCTATGCGGCCGCACGCCGCCTGATCCCGTCTCCTCAAATCACCAATGTCGCGGCACGGATCGACATCGCGCGTGACGATGCGATCGTATCGGAGAAGATCTCCGAATATTTCGGCTCGCGCATGCGAGGCAGCGGCGTGAGCGTGCAGACCGCGAGGCAACTGATCGCAACCCTCGACCAGCAGATGCGCATCTACGGGCTTCTGCTGCTGGCGATCGGAACGGTCTCGCTGGTGGTGGGTGGCGTCGGCGTGATGAACGTGATGCTGATGAGCGTGATGGAGCGGCGGCGGGAGATCGGCATCAGGCTGGCGATCGGAGCCCGGCGCCACGATATCCGCGTGATGTTCCTGGTCGAGGCCTTGCTGCTGTCGGCGGCCGGCTCGGCGATCGGCACAGTGCTGGGGACGCTGACCGGCTGGCTCTTCGCCAGATCATCCGGCTGGTCCTTCGCTGTCGCGCCGGTCGCATTGCCGCTTGGAGCCGGCATGGCGCTCGTCGTCGGCCTGTTCTTCGGAAGCTATCCCGCAGCACGCGCCGCCCGGCTCGATCCGATTGCCGCCTTGAGGACCGACTAAATGGGCGCGCAGCGGAAGCGTTGGCTCGGACTTGCGCTCGCGATGATGCTGGCGACCGCCTTTCCGCATCTCAGCGCGGCCGCGCAGGAGGCCCGATCAAAATCCACCGTCAAGGCCCGGCGCGCCAGTCCTCCGTCAGCTGCCCTGACGCCGGCCGTCGAGACAGACCCAAGGGCGGCAGGTACTTCCCTCACCGTTGCAGATGCGATCGCCATTGCGATGCGCGACAACAGGACGATCCGCAGCGCCTATATCGACAGGATCGCGCAGAAGTTCGATCTGAGGGTGGCCGAGGATCGGTTCACGCCGCACGTCTCGATCAACGGGGGCGCGACCCGTCAGCAGATTGCCGGCATCAACACGACGAGTGCCGAGATCACGCCGACCGCCACGGCCCTGCTGCCGACGGGGGCGACGTTCGGCCTGGCCTGGGCGAACCAGATGAGCGATACGGCCGGCATTGTCACGCGCAGCTCCATCGCGGAGCTGACATTGTCGCAACCTCTGCTGCGCGGAGGCGGCATCGATGTCAACATGGCGCCGGTGCGAGCCGCCCGCCTGACGGAGAAGATCAACCGGCTGCGGCTGAAGGCGACGATCTCGGAGACCATCGGCCAGGTCATCTTCGCCTATCGCGCTCTTCTTCAGGCCCAGGAAGAGCTGAAGCTGGCGCAGACATCCGTGGGCCGCGCGCAAGAGCTCGTCGACATCAACCGCACGCTCATCACAGCGGGGCGAATGGCCGAAGTCGATATCGTGCAGACCGAGGCCGACCTCGAGAACCAGCGCATCCGCGTGCTCGAGGCGACGAAGACGCTGGATTCGGCGCGGCTGCAATTGCTGAACCTTCTGTCCATCGATCTTGGAGCCGCGATCGTGGCCAGGGAGAGCACCGATCCGGCGAGGATCGCGACCAGTCTGTCGCGGCTGATGCAGATCGCACTGGCCCAGCGCCCGGACTATCTCGGGCAGGTTCTCGTCGTCGAGCAAAACAAACTGGGCATCGTCGTCGCCCAGAATGAACGGCTGTGGGACCTGTCGGTATTCGCAAGCGGGCGGTTCGGGCGCGAGACGACGACAGGGGGCGGCACTTTCGCCGCCGAGCGGATCTCCGACGTGACGGTCGGCGCGGCATTCAGCGTTCCGCTCAACGATCTGCGCCGCGAGCAACCTTTCGTGCAGGCGACCTCCACATTACAGACGTCGGAGTTGCAGCTCGCGAGCATCCGCCAGGGCGCGGAGCTCCAGGTCCGCGGTTCGGTGACGGACGTGGACATCCGCTGGCGGCAGCTCGAAGTGGCGCGCCGGGCCCGCCAACTGGCATCCCGGGCCGTGGACATCGAGAAGGAGAAATTGAAGGCCGGCCGCTCGGCCAATTTCCAGGTGCGAGGACTGGAAAACGATTTGCGATCGGCCGAAAGCCAGCAGCTCGGCGCCATGATCGGCTACCTCAACGCGCTCACGCTTCTGGATATCCAATTAGGGACGACACTGGAGACATGGCACATCGCGTTGAAAGACTGACCGTGAACGCCGGGACCCGCGACGCCGAGGAGACGAAGCGCCCGGAGCGCGCGCGCGTGGCCGGACCTGTCCCACGACGAATCAAACGCATGACGATCGCGGCCGCCCTGCTTGCCATTGTCGCATTGAGCCTGACCGCCTGGTTCTGGCAGAACAGCGCCTCGCCGCCGCGGAGCGCGTCCGAGTCGACGCCGGTCCGCACCTTCACGGTCGCGCCAAGCGCGGTCGTTTCGCGCCTGACGCTGACTGGCACTTTGCGAGCCGGAAAGGTGGTCCCGATTGCGGCGCCGTTCGACGGCCCCATACGCGAGCGCAGGGTGCAGCTGGGCGATCGCGTGGTTGCCGGCGACACAGTTCTGGTCATGGACCCCGGGGAAGTGCAAAGCCGTTTTCGCGACGCGCAGGGATCCCTGCTCAAGGCCAGCATGGCGCTCGACGTTCTGCTCCATTGGGACACCAGTCCGGATGTCACGCGCGCCAAGCGCGCGCTCGAGGCCGCAGACGCAGCACTTGCCGTCCTCGAACGTCAGGTGACCGAGACCAAGGCCCTGTTCGACCGTGGGATCGTCTCGCGCAACGAATTCGACGGGCTGGTGCAGCAGCGGGATGCACAACGGGTCGCTGCGGTCGGCAGCCGCCTCGACCTGCAAACGACGCTCGCGCGCGGCAACGCCGAAAATCGCCAACTTGCGGATCTGGAAATGAAGAACGCGCAGGCCAGATTGGCGGACCTGAAGCAGCAGGTCGACGGCAGCACCGTGCTCGCACCTTCGTCGGGTATCCTGGTCCGCCCGCCCGCCACGACACCGAGCGCTCAAGGCTCGCTCTCGACCGAGCCCGGAAGCCGGGTCAGTCGCGGGCAGGCGCTGTTTTCCGTCGCCGATCTTTCGACGCTGCTCGTGGTCGGCAGGATCGACGAGGTCGATGTCAATCGCGTGCATGTCGGCCAGACCGCGACGATCACCAGCGACGCCTTCGCCAGTGAGATCGCGGGACGCATCGTGGGGGTGAGCGCCGAAGCAAATACCGACCAGGGCGGCAATCCCGCTCCGTCATTCGAGATCCGCGCGGCCATGTCGGTGGAAGCGGCGCGGCGCGAGTTGGTACGCCTCGGCATGTCGGCGCGGATGACAATCGAGCTGAGCGCGAACGCAAAGGCGCTGGTCGTTCCCATCGAAGCCGTGGGCGGCACCCGTGAGGAGCCCAGAGTCAGAATCCGGGAGCCAGAATCGGGCCGAGAGTTCGACCGGCGTGTCGTCTTGGGAACAACCACGGAAACCGGCGTCGAGGTGCTAAGCGGTCTGGGCGCAGGGGAGGTTCTCCTCCTTGTTCCCTCGTCCGGTATCGGACATGTCTCCCAGCCGGATCCGCCGCGGTGAGCTGCGTAGAGACCACGCGCTTGTCGATCTCGCCGGCAAGGTGAAGGCTTATCTGGCGCGCCATTCAGAATAGAATCACGAACTCATACACATTTGAAATTGCTCGCGATTTTTCTCACCTCAATGATTCGGTGGCCACCGACCTCGGCCTCGCCGCTGCCGTCGGGAATTTCAGCACGCCTCACAACAGCGTGCGCCTTTCGCTCCGGGATCGTAGTATTGTCATCGGAAACCGCCGACGCACGAGACCGGGGATTTTGCGTATCCACGCGATCGCGGCGCTCGACGAGATGAACTCCAGAATTAGGCTGATGATCGCGACTGCGGTCGGACGGCGCGGCAAATGGAGGACATGATGGCGTGGCGTGACGACAAGGCCCGGGCAACCCTGATCCGCGACGCAGCAGGCAGCGTGCCGCCGGGCAAGAGCCCGCGGGCCTTTGCCGAGCCCTTGTTCGGCTACAGCAATATCGAGGATCTCGACAATTACGATGCCGCCTCTCTCGCCCTCCTGGCGGAGCACGCCTGGGAGCATGTGCAGCGGCGCACGTCGGGCAGCGCCGATATCCGCGTGGTCAATCCGACATTGCCGAACGGGCGCGAGATTTCCGTGCTCGAGATTCTCAACGACAACATGCCTTTCCTGTACGACTCCACGATGGCGGAGCTCGCCGAGCAGGGCATCGAAGTCAGCCTCGTCGCCCACCCGATCATCGCCGTGGAGCGCGATGCCGAGGGCAAGCTGCTGCGGTTCTACGGCGAAGCACTGCCGGAAGGAGCCAAGGGCGCGCGCGAAAGCCTGATTCACCTCCACATCACCCGCCTGGATGCCGACGCCGATCGCCAGAAGCTGATCGACGGACTCACCAGGGCGCTGAACAACGTCCGCGCCTGCGTCACCGACTGGCGCGCCATGCGTGACCGCGTCGAGGAGGCAATCAAGACGTTCTCCTCCAATCCGCCGCCGCTGCCGATCGACGAGGTCGCCGAAGCCAATCAGTTCCTGCAATGGCTCTGCGCGGACAATTTCACCTTCCTCGGCGTGCGCGAATATCGCTTCTCGCCCGACAGCGATGCGTCCGACGACATCATGACCGGCGAAGGCCTCGGCATCCTGCGCGATCCCGACGTGAAGGTCCTGCGCCGCGGCAACGAAATGGTGGTGATGACCTCGGAAATTCGCGAGTTCATGCACGAGCCGACCCTGCTGATCGTCATCAAGGCCAATGTCTCAAGCCTCGTCCATCGGCGGATCCGGATGGATTATGTGGGTATCAAGCTCTATGCACCCGACGGCCGGCTCGAGGGCGAATTGCGCGTCGTCGGCCTGTTTACCTCCGGCGCCTATACCCGCTCGGTGCGGCAGATCCCTTATGTGCGCCACAAGGTTTCGCGGGTGCTGCAGCGCGCCGGCTTCGACCCGAACGGCCATTCGGGCAAGGCGCTCATGCATATCCTCGAGGATTATCCGCGTGACGAGCTGTTCCAGATCGACGTCGACACGCTCTACAATTTCGTCATCGAGGTCCTGATCCTCTACGAGCGCCCGCGCGTCCGGGCGCTGGCGCGGGTCGACAAGTTCGATCGCTTCGTCTCCATTCTCACCTTCATTCCGCGCGACAAATACGACACCGACGTCCGCACGCGCGTCGGAGCCTTCCTGGCGCAGGTCTACAAGGGGACCCTGTCGGCGTCCTACGTCTCGTTCCCTGAAGGCGCGCTTGCGCGCGTCCACTTCATCATCGGGCGCTATGAAGGCAAAACGCCCGTCGTCGAGCGCGCCGCGCTCGAAGCCGGCATCAGCGCCATTGCCGCGACCTGGATCGACAAGCTGAAGGCCGCGCTCACCGCGTCGACCGACGGCATGCGGGCGCGCATGATCGCCAACCGTTATGCCCAGGCCTTTAGCGGCGGCTATACCGAGGTTTTCACGGCGGAGCAGGCCATCGCCGACATCGCCACCATCGAAAGGCTGACGCCGGCCCGCCCGGTGACGATTTCGGTGCACCGCGACAAGGGCGAGGACGATCCCAGGCGCTTCGGCCTGAAGGTGTTCTCCGACGCCGCACCGCTCTCGCTGTCCTATCGCGTGCCGGTGATCGAAAATCACGGCCTGCGCGTGGTCGACGAACGCACCTATCAGATCGTGCCCGGCAACAGGCCGGAGCCGGTCTGGCTGCACGAGATGACGATCGAGACCAGCGACGGCCAGCCGATCGAGATCAACCCGGAATTCAGCCATCGCCTGGAAGCCTCGATCATGGCCGTGGTCACGGATCGCGCCGAATCCGATGGATACAACGCCCTGATCCTGCGCACCGCGCTGGGCTGGCGCGAGGTCTCGACCATCCGGGCGCTGTCGCGCTATCTGCATCAGATCCGCGCTCCGTTCACCCAGGATTACATGTGGGAGACCTTGCGCAAGAACGCCGCGATCACTGCCACCCTCGTCGCACTGTTCCAGACCCGTCTCGATCCGCGCCTCGTGCTGACCGATCGCGAGCGTTCGGCACGCGAGACGGCGCTGCTTGCCGAGATCGAGGAGCAGCTCCAATCCGTCGCCTCGCTCGATGAAGACCGCATCCTGCGCCGTTTCACCAATCTGGTGCAGTCGACCATCCGCACCAATCTGTGGCAGATCGGCGAGGATGGACAACCGCGTCCGGTGATCTCCTTCAAGTTCGACGCGCGGCGGATCGACGACTTGCCGGCACCGCGGCCTCTCTACGAGATCTTCGTCTATTCGCCGCGGGTCGAAGGCATTCACCTGCGCTTCGGCAAGGTCGCGCGCGGCGGCCTGCGCTGGTCCGACCGGCCGCAGGATTTCCGCACCGAGATCCTGGGTCTCGTGAAGGCGCAGCAGGTCAAGAACGCCGTGATCGTGCCGGTCGGCGCCAAGGGCGGGTTCGTGCCCAAGCGCCTGCCGCCGCCGTCGAATCGCGACGCCTGGCTCGCGGAAGGCACCGAGGCCTATCGCATCTTCGTGCGCTCGCTGCTCGAGCTCACCGACAATCTCGACGGCGACGTCGTCGTGCCGCCCGATTCCACGATGCGCCACGACGGCGACGACCCCTACCTCGTGGTCGCCGCCGACAAGGGCACCGCCACCTTCTCCGATGTCGCCAACGCGATCTCGGCCGAGAAGAACCATTGGCTCGGCGACGCCTTCGCCTCCGGCGGCAGCCAGGGCTACGACCACAAGAAGATGGGGATCACGGCGCGCGGCGCCTGGGAGGCGGTCAAGCGCCACTTCCGCGAGCTCGGCACCGACATTCAGACCATGCCGTTCACCGCTGCCGGCGTCGGCGACATGTCCGGCGACGTCTTCGGCAACGGCATGCTGCTGTCGCCGGCGACAAGGCTCGTGGCGGCGTTCGATCACCGCGACATCTTCATCGATCCCTCCCCCGACCTTTCGACCAGCTTCGCCGAGCGCAAGCGCCTGTTCGACCTGCCGCGATCGAGCTGGCAGGACTACAACAAGGCGCTGATCTCGCAGGGCGGCGGCGTGTTCTCGCGCACGCTGAAGGCGATCCCGCTCGCACCGGAAGTCCGCAGCCTGCTCGATCTCGACAAGGAGCAGGCCACGCCGTTCGAGGTGATGACGGCGATTCTGAAAGCGCGCACGGACCTGTTGTGGTTTGGCGGCATCGGCACCTATATCCGCGCGTCGGCGGAGAGCGACGATCAGGCCGGCGACCGCGCCAACGATCCGATCCGCATCGCAGGCACTGACGTTCGCGCCCGGGTGATCGGCGAAGGCGCCAATCTCGGCGCCACCCAGCGCGGCCGCATCGAAGCGGCGCAGAAGGGCGTCAAGCTCAACACCGACGCCATCGACAATTCGGCCGGCGTCAACACCTCCGACGTCGAGGTCAATATCAAGGTCGCGCTGGCGCGCCCCGAACGCGAGGGACGCCTCAGCTTAGCCGACCGCAACAGCCTGCTTGCCGCGATGACCGACGAGGTCGGCACGCTGGTGCTGCGCAACAACTATCTGCAGACGCTGGCGCTCTCGCTCGCCGAGCGCAAGGGCGTGGCCGAGACCGGCTTCCTCACCCGCCTGATGCAGTCGCTCGAGCAGCGCGGCCTGCTCAGCCGCGCCGTGGAGTTCCTGCCCGACGACGCCGCGCTCACCGAGCGGACACGGCGCGGCCAGGCCCTGACACGGCCCGAGCTTGCCGTGCTGCTCGCCTACGCCAAGCTGACGCTCTACGAGGACCTGCTCGTCACCAGCGTGCCTGATGATCCTTATCTCGCCCGCAGACTGTCGCTGTATTTTCCGCGCGAGGTCCCCGATAAATTCCCAACCGCGGTCGAGCTCCATCGCCTGCGACGCGAGATCATCGCGACCAGTCTCGTCAATGCCGTGATCAACCGCGGCGGCCCGGCGTGTATCGTGCGCCTGACCGACGAGACCGACGCCGATATCTCCACCATCGTCATGGCGCAGGTGGCGGTGGACGCGATCTACGAGCTCAGGCGGCTCAATGACGCGATCGACGCGCTCGACACCCGGATTGACGGGCAGGTGCAGCTCGGCCTCTACGCGGCGATCCAGGACCTCCTGATTTCCCGCATGGTCTGGTACGTGCGCAATGTCGATTTCAAGGACGGCCTCGAGGCGGTGATCGGACGTTTCGGCCCGGGTATCCGCGAGATCGCGGCCTCCCTCGACACCACCCTGCCGCCGGACCTGCAGGCCGCGCGCGGCAAGCGGCGCCAGGAACTCACCGATGCCGGCGTCCCGGCCGGCCTCGCCGGCGAGCTCGCCGATCTCGACCCTCTGATTGCGGCACCCGATATCGTGACGGTCGCCGAGCGCACCTCCCGCGCCATCGGCGATGCTGCCGCAACCTTCTTCGCCGCGGAAGCCAATTTCCGTCTCGACCGCATCATCGCGGCCGCGCGCAGCGTGCCGGCAAATGATTATTTCGAACGCATGGCGGTCGATCGCGCCGTTGAACAGATCGCCGGCGCCGAGAGAAGACTGGCCGCGGATATGCTGGCAACCGGCCAGTCCGGCCAGCAGGCTGTCGAGACCTGGCTTGCGGCTCACCCCGAAGCGGCGCGTATCCGCCGCTCGGTCGAGGAGATTGCCGCCAGCGGCCTGACGCTTGCCAAGCTGACGGTGGCGGCGAACCTGCTGGGGGATCTGGTCAAAGTCTGAGCGCGTGCGAGGCAGCGATGTGAAACTGAGCCGGCGAACGGAGGAACCCATGATCCACGCCACTTGCCACACCGCCGATAATGTCCGCTGCATCGAGTTCGATGCCACACCTTGGTTCAGCGAGGCTGACGCTCCGAGCATTGTCGATCTGGCCCGACGAGGCTGGACCAGCACGGCGATTGCAGAGTCCCTCGAGCACCGACGAGGATACGAGGGCTTGCACGATCTCGTTGAGTATGCGGCGAAGCGACTGCAATCGGAGTCCCTGGAGGACCCGACCTGGGAAACCTTCGCGTGCGTCGTCGATGGCCCCGAGGCAGTCGCCTGGCTCAGGAAGAACCGGCCCAACGTTGTGACAAGGATTCCGTAAGCCACGGGAAGCGCAGCAAAGGCCACGATCGATCGGCCGCAAACGCAGCGGAAAGGCGCGCCCGGAACGATCCGAACCCCCGACCCGATTGCGGCGTGCGAGCGCGAGGCCTATGCTGGCATCCGGCAATCACGCGGCCGCCCATCGTGCGGCGGGGCAGCATCACGGTGGATGGCTCGCATATCCATCCGAAAGGCTACGCCATGACCATTGCCCCCCATCCGCGCGCACGGCGCAGGCCTGCCACGTCTCGGGCGATCGTTTCGCCAAGGCCGTCGTGCTGCGCCATGACGGCGGCTATATGCTCGCGATCGTTCCGGCATCGCACCGTCTCAACTTGCCGGACTTGAAGGAGAAGCTCGGCGCGGATCTCGTGATGGCGAACGAAACCGAGATCCACAGGCTGTTCGCGGACTGCGCGCATGGAGCCGTTCCGGCGGTAGGCCGATGCTACGGGCTCGATCTCATCGTCGATGACAGCATCCGGGCGCAGCCCGAGATCTATATCGAAGCCGGCGACCATGAGACGCTGCTTCACCTGACGCATGCACAGTTCGAACGGCTGACGTCCAATGCGCCGCATGGACGCTTCAGCACGCACGGTTGACGCGGCATGGCGGCGGGATGATTTTTCCTGCGCCTTCATCGCGGCGCGCGTGCGGTCGCGCCCAGTTCGTAGTATAATCGCGTCACGGGGGCTGCGTTCGCAACGGAGGTCCTCCATGAAGGTCAAGGACGTGATGCACAAGGGTGTCGATTGGGTCAGCCCGGACACCCCGATCACCGAGATCGCGAAGTTGATGCAAGGGCACGACATCGGCTGCATTCCGATCGGCGATGACGACCATCTGATCGGGATGGTGACCGATCGCGACATCGTCTGCAAAGGCCTCGCGAGCAAGAACTTCAACGCCGCGCGCATGACGGCGCGGGACGTGATGACCGAAGGCATCCATTGCTGCCGGGACGACGACGATCTGGCGAAAGCCGTGCATCACATGGAGACGCTGAAAATCCGCAGGCTGCTCGTGATCAACAAGAGCAAGCGGATGGTCGGCATGATCAGCCTGGGCGATGTCAGCCAATTCGCCAGCGTTGATCTGTTGACCCAATGCGTCAAGGGCGTGTCGGCCCATCATTGATGGCGACCGCCACCCGGCGCCCGGAACTTCGTCGCATCGCTCGCAGGACCCCGCTGAGCGCGTAAGCGGGCTCGCCCGCGCAGCTAATTCTTCAATTCGTTCTTCAGCTCATTCCTGGCGTTCCGCATCTTGCTCGCTCCCCGGAGCGGGGGCGTCGGCGGGGGAGCCGGATTCGCCCAGCCTGTCATCTGCAGGCAGGTGAGCAGATCGACATAGCTTTGGATTCCATCTGCCGCAGCCTCGCCTTCGCAACTTTCACGCGCGGGACCCGGAACAGTCAGCCAGGCCGAGCTCAGCTGTTGCTGCGCAATTGTCTCGTCACGCATGCACTCGCCGGCGTCCTGCGCCAGGGCAAGCCCTGAGGCCTTGTCGTCGGCGGAAACGTCCCGGCAAAGGGCTTCCACATTGAAGATGGGCACGCGGTCTGAAATCGGAATCGCGGGCTGGCCAAGAAGCGACAGAACCAAGAGCGCTGCTTTCATAAAATCCTCCCTTGAATCGGGTTGGACGGGAAAGCTCGGGGAAGGTTAGGCTTGGTTTGTTTCCGGCCGGCTTCACCCGGCCTGCAAAGGGTTTCGTCCTTGCCCGATTGTAGGTCGGCGCCAAAAGTCTGGAAATGGCGCGCCACGGCCGATGACGAAGCTTACCCGGGTCTTCGCACGTAGAGCGAGACAAACCGGTCGATCATCGGGTTGATCTGCTCCGGCACCTCCAGCGACAGGAAATGTCCGGAGCCGACGGCCTTGGCCGTGACCAGCTGCGGGCACAGCTCCGCAAAACGATCCAGATCCGCGAGCCGATGAGCCGCTTCGATGTAGAGCACCGGGACCCGGCACGCCTTCGCGCATTCACGCGCCCGATGCACATCCCAGGGAAACAGACTTGTAAACGTGGACACCAGCACGTGCTGTGGCGTCGCCAGAAAGGTCTGTTCAACATGGGCGCGGCATCTGTCGGTCGGCAGACAGGAGTCCGCCACGATTTTCCGGACCTCGTCCGCAAAATTCGCGCCCCTTAAGCCCTCCAGATACCCGGCGAACACCGTCCCTGCCGAGGCAGGGAAGAGCACCCCTGAGTCGAGCAGCACCAGGCCTGCAGGAAAGTCCGGATAGCGGGCGGCGATTTCGAGCGCCATGTTGCCACCCATGCTTTGACCCACGATAACAGGCTTGGTGATCTGCTGTCGGTTGCACAGAAAGACGAGATCATCGGCGAAGCTTTCGATCGAATACGCCTGTTGCGGCTTGTCGCTCTCACCATGCCCCCGCAGCTCGGCATTCAATGCCCGGCCTTGACGGGCGAAATACTCCATCTGCGGCGCAAAATGCGTGCGATCTCCGCCCAGGCCATGGACGAACAGGAATTGAAGCGGTCCCGCGCCGGCAATGTCGAAGGACAGCTGGATTCCGTCATGCGCGAGCTTCATGGGTCATCTCCATATTCACCGACATGTCCAGGCGTCTCTGGCGAGCCCTTAGTCTAAGTGACGCGCCGCGGCAGATGAAGATGGGCACTATTGCTTGGCTATTCGACCATGAGACCTCAGCCAGCAATGCGCTGCGATAGATAAATCTTCGACCGCCTTCGACGCGGTGCACTCAAGCGGCCCTGTTCATAAGACGCCCGATTCAATCATCCCATCGGGCGGACGCCGCCATTGATCATCTGGTTGTATGAATCATGTTTTGATAGGTACCTTGTATTAGTCACTACCTTGCTATATGTTGCTCTGTAAGCACAAACCGCAGCAACTCGATGACCGAGTCAACAATCCAGATTCAACTCAAGAAAGGCGCGCTCGAATTGTGCGTCCTGGCGCTGCTGGCGTGCCGCGAGAGCTACGCCTATGAGATCGCGAGCACGCTAGCGACAGCCGTCGGCATGGGCGAAGGCACGATCTACCCGTTGATGCGGCGGATGCAGGATGACGGGCTCGTCGACACCCGCCTCGTCGAATCGAACAGCGGCCCGCCGCGAAAATATTACCGACTCACACCGGCAGGCCGTACCGCCTATGCCGCGCAGAAACGCGAGTGGCGGTCATTCACCGAGGCCGTCAACCAGCTGCTCGGAGACATTAGATGAACCGTATTGCTTTCCTGCGGACGCTCCGCGACGGACTGACGGGCCTCCCGGCGGACAACATTAACGACATCCTTGCCGACTACAGTGCCTATTTTGACGAGGCCCATGGCGCCGGCCGCAGCGAGGAGGACGTCGCCACAGCACTTGGTGATCCGCGGCGACTGGCGCGCGAATTGCGCGTCGAGACGGGACTACGGCGCTGGGAAAACCATCGTTCCGTGCGCAATTCCACGACGGCGTTGCTGGCGCTTGGCGGGCTTGCCGCAGTGGACATTCTGTTGCTGCTGCCGCTGATGTTCGCCGTCGGGCTTGTGCTCTTGGTCTCCGGCCTTGTGATGTTCATTCTCGGCGTTATCGGGATCGGCCTGCTGCTGAGCCTCTTCAAGGTCGTGCACTTCGCCTCGCTCACCACGATCGTCCTGCGCGCTCTCGCCGGCATCGCGCTGATCGCCGCCAGCGCGGGCATCGGCGGAATTCTGCTGCTCGCGTTGAATGGCATAGTGAGGAAGCTCGGAGGCTATGCACGGCTGCACTACCGGCTGCTCAAGCCGGAAGAGCATTCCGTCTGATGGCACGCATCAAGGGAGGAACGACTGCCATGTGCAAACTGCCCGCCGGCTCGGCCGGACTACGCATTCTCGCAGCGGCCATCGTGCTTTCGCTGCTTGTGTCCCTCGCCGCCGGCCCGTCGCCTGCGCGCGCCGATGGTCGGTACCAGGCCGGCGTCGCACGCATCACCGTACCGGACGCGGTCCCGCTTGTTGTCCTCGTGGCCTACCCGACCGACGCGGCCGAAGCCGCGTTCGAGTCCGGGCCCTTCACCATCCGAGCCCGCCGTGACGCGCCGATCGCCTTGGCGAAGGCGTTTCCGGTTCTACTGTTCTCACACGGCAACGGTCGTGGCGGAAGCCCCCTCAATCACCGCGATCTGATCACCGCGCTGGCACGACAAGGCTTTATCGTCATCGCGCCGTTCCACGCCGGGACTAAGCCTCTGCGCGATCGGCCGCGACAACTGCACGAAGCTCTCGATCAGGTTCTCGCTGACCAACGCTTCGCCGCGCAAGTGGATCGCTCGCGGCTGGGTATTGTCGGCTACTCGTTTGGCGGCGCGGTGGCGCTGATCGCCGCCGGCGCAACACCGGACTGGGCCCACCTCGTTTCATACTGCCGCGAGCGCACCGACGATCCGCGCGCCTGTGACGGGATCGACACAAATGACACTTCGCACGTAATCTTCGGACAAGCCGCCGACGTGCTCCCGCTGAAGGCGCTCGTGCTGATGGAGCCGTTCGGCGCCCCGTTCGACCGGGAAGCGCTGACCGCATTGACGATGCCGGTGCTGCTCTATCGGGCCGAGCACAGTGATCTCCGCCCGGAGGGCAATATCCTTGCGCTTGCCGCGGCATTGCCGCGCTCGCCCAAGCAGGAGAGCGTGCCGGGCGGCCATCTTGTTTTTATCGATCCCTGCCCGCCCGCGTTGGAGAAGGAAGATCCCGCCGCTTGCAGGGACGCCGCAGACGTCGATCGCGTCGCGATCCATCGCCGGATCGAAACCGAGGTGGCCGATTTTTTTCGAGACAACCTCCAGGCCCGACCACACGAATGACCGAGGAAGGCTGCACAGCGCACCATGACTTCGGCTGTGTCGTAGAGTGGCGTGGCCGCGCGTGCATCAGAGGACTTTGTCGCAGTGAAGGAGATCATCGACAATACGTGAAGCAGTGCGAAAGATCCGACCGATTAGGACGGCTAGATAGAAGCGACGGTGTCGCTCCGGGCCATCGGGGGTCGTAAGTGTTTGTCTGCACGTTGATTTGGATGGCACTGCTGCGGCACCGTATGAAGCGGCCTGGTGCCGCTCGAACCGACAAAGCATTCAAAATCAGCGTTCCGAGCGCCATCGTTCGCAGAGTAGCGTCTTGTTGCGCGTACTCGGCGCATTGAGGTGGACGCGAAAGAAGTTCGCATCATGGGATCGAAAAGCGTGCTCTTGCGCACTCTCGTCGCCGCGCCCCGCGCAAAATCGGCAGGTTTTGGAGTGCCCAGTTTTGTAGCGGAATGGCGCGCCCGGAACGATTCGAACGTCCGACCCTCAGATTCGTAGTCTAACCCAGCGGTCGGGAATCATTCAGAAATTTTGCAAACCGACCCCTTTGTGTCCCCAACAGGCTCAATGGCTTAACACCCCTTTTGCAAACCAGAACTCGGAGGGGTCGCCGCGCGCGAGTAGCGCCTCGGGGCACGATACCTACATGATAATTCGGCGTTCGCAGCGCCGGGATCCACACCACCTTTTCGACCAGCACACCACCAAGGAGACCACCACCATGACGCCGAAACATCGAATGAAAGACAAACGACATGAAGCCCATAATGGAAGGGCCCGGTCACCGACATGACCAGGCCCTGAGAAGTTCGTCTCGACAGCTCACCATCACGAAAGCTATCGCCTGCAAAAATAGATCGTCGCACTCGTCTGCGCAAGATCCGCTGCATCGTCTCGCCTCAAAAAACCTGGAGGCGCGCCGATGACTCGTCTACCGCGCCGCTCGAGCGTGAAGAAGAGCGGGGCCGAGGTCGACACCGGCAAGCTCGCGAAGCTGATAAGGCTGCTCGCCAGCGACAAGCCAGGCGAGGTGGTTGCCGCTGCTGGCGCGTTGAAGCGCACACTGCAATGTGCCGGCATCGATATGCATGCGCTTGCCGATGCAGCGGAGCGCGGCCTAAAGCCACAGCCACCACAGCAGCCGCAGCAACGTCAGACCTGGGGCCCGCCGCTTCCCTCGCCACACGATTGGCAAGGAATGTGCTGGTGGCTGCACTTCAACCGGCACCATCTCCGGAACGACCAGGCCGAACTCGTAGCGGACATGCTTCTCGGCCAAGGCGATGCCTTCGATGCCGGACGGATCTGCGACTGGGCGATTGATGATCTGCGCGCGCTGGTCTCGCGCGTGCGGGCCGAGTTGCGCTCCACCTCAGTGTTGCGGCCATGAAGCGCAAGAAAGATTATCTACTTGGACCGGATCGCGAGCGCCCGCCGCCGATGCCACGGATGCATTGGCGCTGGTTCCATCGCGGTCAGGACCTCACCGCCATCCTTGATGAACGCTGCGGAAGGTATCTTCCGCCTGACGACGCCGGTCGCGAGTACCTCACGCACCTGATCAATCACTTGATCAGGCTGGTGCCGAACGGGGTCGCCGCCGCGCGAGCGAACGCGCGGCTACGCGCTCCGTGGCTCACCGTGCCAGAGCTCGACGATCTGATAGCGTCGGCCATGGAATCCCTAAACCATCCGCCCATCTCCGCGGCCAAGCTCGGCAAGGCGCTTCGACTCACCGCCGACGAGGTGAAGCGCCTCGGCATCACGACCATCACGGCCTTCGACCACGGCGCCGAAGAGACCCGTCGCCGGCAGCGCGAGTGGGCCGCGCAGGCGAGGCGCAAGGCCGGTGCCAGCACCAAGCGTGGCCGTCCCGCCCTGGACTTGTCGCCGGAGGAGAAGCGAGCGCACGTCAGGGCAAAAGCCGCCGAGCGCAAGAGACGGTCTAGGATGAATGTCACGGAAAATCCGTCGACGCACCATCCCTCTATAAGGGAATGCGACGTCGACGAATTTAGCGTGACATCGGCCCCGCCGGCATTCGCGATGATCCGCGCCGACGCGATCGATCTTGACCGCATCGACTTCAAGCTGTTCGGCATTGTCGCCGTTCGCGTGATGCGAGGGTCAGATGTCCTGCGGGCGTGGACGCGCGGCGCTTGAAGCGCCCGCGCGTGTACACCGGTCACCGAATACCGGACAAACGGGACATGCCGGGACGCTTCAGTTGCCCCCGCTCTCGACTACAGATAGCATGATATTCGCATTGCAAGGGAGGCGCTCGACGAGCAGGTCGCGTTTCCCGGTGTTCTATCGACCCGAATAGCGCGAAGGGCCGATGAACTGGAGGAGTGCGTTATGTCATGGTCCGCTCTGACTAGGTTGGCGTCATTTGTGGCGTTAGCCGGCTCGACAGCCGTGTCGTTTAGCTCCGATGCCCAGACAATTACGCGGCACTGGACAGGATATGCGAAATGCATGCTCAATATTTCGGGCAATGATCCCAATTATGACTATTTTGATTTCCAGGAGCATGTCTGGAAAATCCCGGAGGACGCGATCAAGTTCGTGGCTAAAGCACGAGAAAAGTATTCCGCGAGCTGGAGGGTAACCGGTTGGGGTAGGAAAACCGGAAAGACTCCCGATGGCCACCTGAAGGATGCGACAACTCAACGTTGGTCATACGATGGACGCGGTGGGGAGCAAATCCAATTTCTGTTGAACGGCGGCAATCTCTACATCAGTCTCGTCGGATCTCTGGCGCAAGACGATGCGGGGATCGGTGTTCGCGACTGGTTCATGCCAATCCGATATCTTCCAGCCACTGAGTGGGTCTTCCCGCCGATTGCCGTACAGCAGGGCGCTGGTGTGACGCACATTCAGGGTAGCTCGCAACCTTCGGTCTCTGGTAGGCCGGGTTGGAATCAAGTGGACCCCGCCACGCTGAGCGCGGATTGCTCCTGGGATTTCTACCAGAAAGTAGGAGTTTTTGAGCCACCGCAAAGGTATTAGCCCAAGCGGTCTAGCCTTTGAGTTAGTGGCGCTTCGACGCCCAAAAACCGAGGCGTATACGCATCCACGCGTTCATTTTTTTCGACGCCGCTGGCCTCTAGCGAATCAGCAGCGCAGCGATTGCGGCCACGAAGCCGATCACCAGAAGACTGCCGGCCGTGAGCGTGACGAAGTCGATCGATGGGCTGTGGTGAAAGTGGTGAAGGCGCATTGTCGCCTCCCTGCGTATTGCCCCGCATCAAGGCCCCGCCGCCTCTTGGGGGCATAGGTCGTCACGCGGCGGCGGGGCCGCGCGGCCAAGGGGATGGGGCCGCACATAGGCAACGGTCGCGGTGGCTGATCCGTTCCAGCCCACGATTTGTGAAACTTAGGAGTTTTGCAAAAAACTTCTGGACGAGGAAAAACAACGTGTTACAGTTGCGAAATTCACTTGCAAAAGTGGAGCGCGCAAATGGCCATTCTCGGATACGCCCGCGTCAGCACTCTGGATCAGCACCTCACCGGCCAGATCGAGGCCCTGACGGCGGCCGATGCCACCACGATCTTCAAGGAGAAGGTCAGCGGTGCCCGGGCCGATAGGCCCCAGCTCGCCAAGCTAATGGGGTCGCTGAGGGCTGGTGACGTCGTCCTGGTCACCAAGCTCGACCGACTCGGCCGCTCGACCCGCGAGCTGCTCGACCTGATTGAGCGCATCGGCAAGGCCGGCGCGGCCTTCAGGAGCCTCGGCGACCCGCTGTTCGACACCACGTCCTCGCAGGGCCGCTTGCTGTCGACGCTACTCGCCGCCATTGCGGAGTTCGAGCGCGACCTGATCCGCGAGCGCACCGGCGATGGTCGCAGGCGCGCCCAGGCCAAAGGAGTCAAGTTCGGCAGGAAGCCCAAACTGTCAGAATACCAGCGTGCCGAGGCGCTGAAGCGCCGCGGTGCCGGCGAGACGCTGGCCGAGATCGCTAAGAGCTACGCAGTCGACTTGTCGATGATCTCGCGGCTTCGCTGATCGCGCGCCCCGATCTCGGCGCTCAACTGAGCTTCTTGCGGAGCTTCTTGATGATTTCCCGCAGATCGTCGACGTACTCCCCAATGATCCGCATCGCCTCCTCCGAGTGCGAAGGCTTCGGCGCTTCCTTCCCCGGGTCCGGCTTGTCGGTCGAGATCATGGGACTGATGGTTCAGGGAGAACCAAGAGGCACCATTGAGATAAATCAATTGGCGTGCCCGCGAGCGCGGCGCCCCCAGCGCGTGGCGTTTCTGGAAACCCGATCAGCGACGGCGACGTGGTCGCTGTCTGGCGGCCAGCGCCGCGAACGCGATGATCCCGATGGCGTCAACTACGAGGTCGATCCGGGGAACAACAGACTTGGCAACGCGTCTGTTTGGGGCCCCCAGCCGATAGGTTAGCCCCAACCGCTGGAGGAAA
>NZ_JCAMOP010000026.1:0-135070 GCF_059512345.1 Bradyrhizobium sp. Unk1 | reverse complement strand
GCCTGACCGCGGCGCAGCTGTCGGCCTTGCTCGAAGGATTGGACTGGAAGCGCGTCCACGCTGCGCGCGAGACACCGCGTGCGCATCGACGACGAATGGGTCGTCGTGCCGGACGGTGCCGTGATCACCCAGCCGAACAAGATCGGTCGCACCATGGTGTGGAAGCACTATGTCGACGGCCATCCGCGCGTGCGCTGCTTCATGCCCGGCAGCATGACGTAGCGGCCGTTCCTAAAGCGCGATGAGATTGGATGAATCGTCATCGCGCTTTAGATTATTGTTTGAGCATGATCTGTGCGGAAAACCGCTACGCACTTTTCCGGATCATGCTCTAGAATTTGTACGTCACGCTGCCGAGCATCGTGCGGCCGATACCGAGAAAGCAATCGCCGCCGATCCGGCAGGTGGTGAGGTGACGCTTGTCAAAGAGGTTGCTGGCATTGACCTGAAGTCGCCAGGGGCCGTTGTCATAGCGGATCATGGCGTCGAACAAGGTGTAGTCCGGCGTGCGGATGGTGTCGGTACCGTCCCAGGGCCGGCGCCGCATCCATCAGGCCTGCCAACAGTGGCAGCGCGCCGCCGATCAATCCTGCCGTCGTTCTGAGATATGTAGTCATTCGCGACCCCATCATTTGCGGGGCGGACGACTAACAAGCGCAGTCGATGGCTTGAAGTGCGGGAGGGGCGCAATGGTCCCTCAATCATCAGATTTGGAATTAGTATTTATTAAGTAGAGCGCGCGCCGCTTGATGGTGGCGCGCGGATCCGCAATTGTAAAGATGACGTAGTGCGTCTGGCGTAGCGCCAGTCAGCGCTGCTCGCTCGTGGCGTTGGCGCTGGCCAGCCGCTTGACGCGCGACGACAACACCGACATTTGCGCGGGCGAGGCGGGCATGCCGGCGACGATCATCGCGGGCGCAGCCGACTGCTCCTCGACTCCGGCGCCGCCGAGCACCTGCACTTGCGTCGTCGAAATCGGAAACGACTTCACTTCGTAAGAGGGAAGCTCGCCGGCAAATGCGCCGGCCGAGCTCGCAATCATGGCGCCGGCAACGGCAATCATTGAAAGAATGCGCATTGGAAAATCTCCGTTGAAGGTATCAATCGGAGGTTTGGTCGCGGCGATGCCGCAACAGGTTCGCTCGTGTGCGAACATTCGACGGCCGCCGGCGGATCTATTTGATTGCGTGATGCGACAGCCGTGAAACGCGGAAGAAGTTTTCCGCGGCAATGTTTCCGGACGGTTTCGCCGAAGGCGCGAAACGACTCGTCAGCCCGCTTGCAGATCGAGGTGCCGCGAGCTGGCCGCCGCGATGGCCTCGGGAAAGCGCAAGCTCATCGTCGTGCCGCAGCCGGGATTGGAGGCGATGACGAGCTCGCCGTCATGGGCAGCCATGATCTCGCGGACGATCGACAGGCCGAGGCCAGCGCCGCCGCATGCGCTGTTGCCGGTTTGAAACGGCTCGAGCAGCTTGTGCTCCGCGCCGTCAGGCAGGCCTGCGCCGTCATCTTCAACCGAGATGCTGCCGCGGCCGAGCGTGACGACAATGCGCCGCGCGCCATGGGCATGGATGAGCGCGTTGCCGACGAGATTGGCGAGCGCGCTGCGGATGGCGGCGTCGACGCCTTGCACCAGGAAAGGGCCTTCGTCGGCCCGCTCCAGCGCAAGCTCGATGCCGGCGTCCAGCGCCGAGGGACCGAAATCGGCCAGCACGTCCAGCGTGATCGCGGCAAGATCGATCGGCCGCTTTTCGATCGCGTGATTTTGCAGGCGCGCCAGGTCGAGCATGGCTGAGACCAGCGACGTCAGGCGGCGGACGTCCCGCACCAGCTCGGCCTTCAGGGCCGGATCGGGCACGTCGTCGATCTTCGCGCGCAGCAGCGTGAGCGGCGTGCGAAGCTGATGGGCTGCATTGCCGAGAAAGCGGCGCTGCATTCTGATATAGGCGTCGATCTCGCCGAAGGCGCGGTTTAGTGCCTCGACCAGCGGCTTCAGCTCGGAGGGGACTTCGGACAGCGATATCAAACCTTGCGGGGCGGAGGGATCGATCGCGAGCGCGCGGCGTGCAACCCGTTCGATGCCGCGCGAGACGAAACATGCAGCAAGCGCTGAACCGATGGCGACGGTCGCCGCAAAGGCCAGCGCCACCAGGATGATCGAATAGATTCTGCTGACGAGGAAGCTTCTTGCCATCCGGCCGAAGCGGACCTGAGGCTCGCCGACCATCGTCGTAAGCCGCAAGGAGCCCCGTTGCGCAACGGCGAGACAGAACGTGCTCGTCTGGTCGTGGGTGCTGAAGACGGACAAACCGATGGGCCCGCGATAGGGGAATGCGAAAGGAAGCGCCGGCCGGTGCTCGCTACGGTACTCGCTTACGAGATCGCCAACGGATACGACGTACCAGAGGTTCGGGCTGTCGGCCTTCAATTCCATGAGCGCGGGAGTCGGGCGTACCGTCAGGTTTTGCCCATCGAACTCAGTGGCGCGATCGAGAACGGCGGCCACGACCCGGCAGGCCCTGAACTCGCGTTCCTCCAGCGGGTACCTCGAGACGAAGATCGCGACCATGATCAAAAAGATCGTTGTGGCGGCGATGCCGAGCGAGAACGCAAACGTTCGGGCGATCGACCTCATCGCGGCGTTGCCATCCGCAGGATGTAGCCGATGCCCCGCATGCTGCGGATCTCGACGTCGCCGCCGAGCTCGGCCAGTTTCTTCCGCAGGCGCGAGACCTGCGCTTCGAGCGTGTTGGATTCGATCTCGTCGTCGAAGCCGTAGATCTCCTCGATCAGGGCGGTGCGGGTGATGACGCGGTCGCGCCGCATCAGCAGCGCGCCCAGGATCAGCGCCTCGCGCCGCCGCAGCAGGATTTTGGTGTCGGCGACCACCGCCTCGTTGCTGCCGAGATGCAGCTCGACATTGCCGAGCGACAGCACGGCAGGCGCGAGCAGCCGGGGGCGGCGCAGCACCGCGCGCACCCGTGCAATCAATTCCTGCGGCTCGAAGGGCTTGCCGAGATAGTCGTCGGCACCGCTGTTGAGGCCGTCGACGACGTCCTCCTTGGTGTCCTTGGACGTCAGCATGATGATCGCAGGGCGATCCGGTAACTGGCTCAGCGCCGTGACCACCTCGAGCGCATCACCGTCGGGCAGCATCCGGTCGATGATGGCGAGGTCATATTTGAAATTGTCCAGCGCCTGCCGGGCATCGGCGATCGAGCCGACGAGATCGACGACGCCGTGCAATTGTCCGAGCAGGCGGCAGACATAAGCGCCGATCTGCGGTTCGTCTTCGATCACGAGCGAGCGCACGCGGGTCGTCCTTGACTGTCCTGGGGCCATCGGGCCCCGACTTGACGCTTCCTGGCCGAAGTCCGGCGGTTCGGTTCGTGCGCGAGTTCCGTTTAACGGAGCGAGCTTGGCGAATAAAAGGCAGGCACGAACGGGCTGAGCGGCACGCACGGTCCAAAGTTATGGACGTGAACGCGTCGCGGGCAATGTTCGGGCAACGTTGATCCGGCGGCGCACCCCCGTGCGCGGAATGTCGCAGGGGCGATCGGGCGTTGCAATCTTGGGGCAATTTTGCCGGACCACATGCTGGGCTCCAACCACACCAGTCGACTCGGCCAGCAAGGCCGGTCCGGGGCCCTGAAATGAAGCATATCGACGAAGCCGCTCTCCGCCTCACGGTGAATGCGCGGCGGACGACCGCCTGTCTTGCCGCACTCGGTGCGATCATGGCGACAGCGCAATCCGCATCGGCGCAGACCGCGTTCACGCTGCCGGCCCCGCCCTTCGAGCTGCCGATGCTGCCGTCGCCGTCCGGCAACTGGACCGTCATGGTCGGCATCGGCGGCGAATACACGCCTGACTTCGTTGGGTCGAAGAACAGCAAGTTTCGTCCGATCCCGATCTTCACCATCCGTCGCGCCGGATCGATCGACCAGTTTCGCGGTCCGCGCGACAGCGCCAGCATCGCGCTGCTCGACGTCGGCAATTTTCGCGCGGGCCCCGCGTTCAAATACGTCTCCTCGCGCAAGAGCGACAAATATGTCGAGCTGACCGGCCTCGGCGACGTCAAGGCGGCTTATGAGCTCGGCGGCTTCGTCGAATATTATCCGGTCGACTGGCTGCGCCTGCGCAGTGAATTGCGCCAGGGCATGGGTGGCCATACCGGAACGGTCGCCGATGTTTCCGCCGACGTCATCGTACCGCTGATCCAGAGGCTGACGATCTCGGCCGGCCCGCGCTTCACCTGGAAGAGCACCAAGGCGACCGCGCCCTATTTCGGGGTTGATGCCGCGCAGGCGCTGGCGTCCGGGCTGCCGATGTACGACGCCAAGGGCGGTGCGCATTCGGTCGGCTTCGGCAGCCAGATCTCCTATCGCATCAATCCGCAGTGGGAGGTCCACGCCTATGTCGAGTACGAGAAGCTGCTTGGTGACGCCGCAGACAGCCCGCTCGTGAAGCTGCGGGGATCGTCGAACCAGACCACCGTCGGCGTGGGTGCGTCCTATTCGTTCGATTTCAGGATTCGATAGGTCATGCGCCGCAGAGTCATCCTGGGTCTCGCCTGCGCAATTGCTTCCGTCGTCCTCGGCGCGGCCGCGGCGTTCGAGACGCGTGCGACGAAACTCCAGGCGATCAAGACCGTCGGTGTCGTCTCAGCCATCGGCGAGGAGATGAGCCTGACGCAGGCCGGGCTGACCGCGCTCGGCAACACCGGGCAAAGCGTTTCGATCAGCGCATGGGGGCTGGACGAGCTGATCGTCCAGCAAACGACGAAGCTCTTGAGCGGACGTTTTCGCGTGCAGGCGGTGAGCTACCGGCGCGCAGCGTTCGCCGCGATCAGGGATTCGGCGGTTGCGCCGGTCAATCTCCTGCGCAGCGATCCGTTCAAGGAGCTGGTTCGCAGCGATGTCGCGCCGCAGGGATTGGATGCCTACATCGTCATCACCCGGGCCAGATCGAAACTAGGCAACGGCCGCAACGTCGAGGGCATCGGGCTTGCTCAATATCGGACGCTGCTTGCGGATTACGGCCTGATCCACGCGCTGTACGAGGTGCGCGTGATCGACGGCAAGTCGTTCGACGTGATCGAGAAGCGGGCGGCCGCGCCGCTCGACAACACGGGGACTATGCGGCTCGCCGGCCCGAGCGGGCCTGTCGACGCGACGTTTGACGGCCCGGCTTCGAATGAACGGCTACGCGCGGCGATCGCGGATCTCATCACGCGCAGTCTGCCGGTCACGCTCGGCGACATGCATCTGATCGATAGTCAGTGACCTCTAGGCTTGTCGCCGTCAGGTCACCGGCGCCGGATTGAACAGCGTGAGATCGTTGTGGATACCCCAGCGATCCGACCACGGTTTCGTGCGGCCAGAGGCGACGTCGAGGATCAGGCGGAACAGGTCCCAGCCGGTTTCCTCGATGGTCTTCTCGCCGGTGGCGATGCCGCCGGCATCGAAATCGATCAGGTCCTTCCAGCGGCGTGCGAGCTCGGTGCGGGTCGCGACCTTGATCACGGGCGCGGCGGCAAGACCGTAAGGCGTGCCGCGGCCGGTGGTGAACACTTGCAGCGTCATGCCAGAGGCGAGCTGGAGCGTGCCGCAGATGAAGTCGGAGGCGGGCGTTGCCGCGAACAGCATGCCCTTCTGGGTCGCCTTCTCGCCGGGCGAGAGCACGCCGGTGATGGCGGACGAGCCGGACTTGACGATCGAACCGAGCGACTTCTCGACGATGTTGGCAAGGCCACCCTTCTTGTTGCCGGGCGTGGTGTTGGCACTGCGGTCGGCGCCGCCGCGGGCCAGATAAGAATCGTACCAGGCCATCTCGCGCACCAGCGCGCGGCCGACGTCCTCGTTGATGGCGCGGCGCGTGAGCAGCTGGATAGCGTCGCGGACTTCGGTCACTTCCGAGAACATCACGGTCGCGCCGGCACGCACCAGCAGGTCCGCTGCAAAGCCCAGCGCGGGGTTCGCGGTGACGCCGGAGAAGGCGTCGCTGCCGCCGCATTGCAGGCCGATGACGAGATCGGCGGCCGGGCAGGTCTCGCGGGTGCGGGTGTTGAGGATCTTCAGGCGGGCTTCGGCCTGGGTCATGATCGCATCGACGATCGCACCAAAGCCGTCGAAGGCTTCGTCCTGCATGCGCACGATGGCATCGCTGACGCCCTCCGGCACCAGCCGCTCGGGCGCGAGCTTTTCGCAGCCGAGGCTGATGACCAGGATCTCGCCGCCGAAATTCGGGTTCTGCGCGATGTTCTGCAGCGTGCGGATCGGAACGACCGCATCGGGGGCATTGATGGCGACGCCGCAGCCATAGGCGTGCGTCAGCGGCACGACGTCATCAACATTTGGGTATTTCGGCAGCAGCTCGGCGCGGATGCGCTTCACGGCGTATTCCATCGTGCCCTTGACGCATTGCACGGAGGAGGAGATGCCGAGAATGTTTTTCGTTCCGACCGAGCCGTCGGTGTTGCGATAGCCCTCGAAGGTAAACCCTTCGAGCGGCGGCAGCGGAGCCGGGACGGCGGTGGAGATTTCCAGCTTGTCGAGCGCAGGGGCCTCGGGCATGCGGATGCGCGCTTCATCCACCCATTCGCCGGCCAGGATCGGCGACAACGCATGGCCGATCACCTCGCCATAGCGGACGATCGGCGCGTCCTGCGCGATGTCGACCAGCGCCGTCTTGTGCCCTTGCGGCACGAAGGCGCGCAACGTCAGTCCGCTGGCGAAACGGGAGCCGGCGGGAAGCCCGAAATCATTGACCACGATCGCGACATTGTCGCGGTCGTTGAGCTTGATGTAGCGGGGCTGCTCTTTCGCTGCGACGTCCTGGTCCATTTGCTTTGCCTCAGAAGCTGAAGTCGTAGGGTGGGCAAAGGCGCAACGCGCCGTGCCCACCATGCTTCACACCGGATGTAAGCGGTGGGCACGCTTCGCTTTGCCCACCCTACGATATCTTCCGCATGGTTAGCCCGGATAGGTATAGGCGGTCTTCACCGTGGTGTAGAACTCGCGCGCATAGGAGCCCTGCTCGCGGGCGCCGTAGCTCGAACCCTTCCGGCCGCCGAACGGCACGTGATAGTCGACGCCGGCGGTCGGCAGATTGACCATCACCATGCCGGACTCGCTGTTGCGCTTGTAGTGCGAGGCGTATTTCAGGCTGCTCGTGCAGATGCCCGAGGCGAGGCCGAACTCCGTGTCATTGGAGATCGCCAGCGCCTCCTCGTAGTTCTTGGCGCGGATGACGGCGGCGACGGGGCCAAAGATCTCCTCGCGCGCGATGCGCATGTTGTTGTTGGCCTCGGTGAACAGCGCCGGCTGGAGGTAATGGCCGGGCGTCTCGCGCTTGAGCAGCTCGCCGCCGAAGGCGAGCTTTGCGCCTTCGTCCTGGCCGATCTTGATGTAGCGCAGGTCCTGGTCGAGCTGGCTCTGGTCGACCACCGGGCCGATATGCACGCCGGCCTTGAGCGCGTCGTCCACCGACAGGCCCTTGAGGCGCTCGGCCACCGCGGCGACGAAGCGGTCGTGGATGCCTTCGGTGACGATCAGGCGGGACGAGGCGGTGCAGCGCTGGCCGGTCGAGAAATAGGCGCCGTTGACAGCGACCTCGACGGCCGTCTTGAGATCGGCGTCGTCGAGCACGACCAGCGGATTCTTGCCGCCCATCTCGAGCTGGAACTTCTTCATCGGGTTCGACAGCACGCAGGCCTGCGCGATCTTGCGGCCGGTCTGCACCGAGCCGGTGAAGGAGATCGCCGCGACATCCGGGTGATCGAGCAAGGTCTGGCCGACCACGGAGCCGGAGCCAACCACGAGGTTGAACACGCCGGCGGGAATGCCGGAACGGGTGATGATCTCGGACAGCGCGTGTCCCGAGCCCGGCACCAACTCGGCCGGCTTGAACACCACCGTGTTGCCGTAGCAGAGCGCGGGCGCGATCTTCCAGGCGGGGATCGCGATCGGGAAATTCCAGGGCGTGATCATGCCGATGACGCCGACCGGCTCGCGGGTCAGCTCGACGTCGAGACCGGGACGGACGGAGGCGCCCTTTTCGCCAATCAGGCGCAACGCCTCGCCGGCGAAGAATGCAAAGATCTGGCCGGCACGGGCGACCTCGCCGATGCCCTCGGGGAGCGTCTTGCCCTCCTCGCGGGCGAGCAGGCGGCCGAGCTCTTCCTTGCGGGCGAGGATTTCGAGGGAAATCTTGTTCAGCGCGTCATAGCGCACCTGCGGCGTCGACTGCGCCCAGGCGGGGAAGGCGGCCTTGGCAGCCGCAATCGCCTTCTCGGTCTGCGCCTTGTCGGCCTTGGCGTACTCGCCGACGAGATCGTTGGTGTTGGAGGGGTTGATGTTCTTGGTGACGCCGGAGCCGTCGACCCACTCGCCGCCGATGAAGTTCTTCAGGATCGCAGTCATGTAGTCCTCCGAGATTTTCTTAACGCACGAGGCAGGGACGCTTGTCGTCAAAGGTCCAGCCGGGGATCAGGTCCTGCATGGCAGTAGCGTCATCGCGGGCGCCGAGTCCATGCTTCTTGTAAAGCTCATGCGCGGTTTCGATGGCCGGACGGTCGATTTCGATGCCGAGGCCCGGCCGCTCGGGCACGGCGATCTTGCCGCCCTCGATCTGGAGCGGCTCCTTGGTCAGCGCCTGGCCGTCCTGCCAGATCCAGTGAGTGTCGATCGCGGTGACCTTGCCGGGCGCGGCGGCGCCGACATGGGTGAACATCGCGAGCGAAATGTCAAAGTGGTTGTTCGAGTGCGAACCCCAGGTCAGGCCGTTGTCACGGCAGGTCTGGGCGACGCGCACCGAGCCCTGCATGGTCCAGAAGTGGGGATCGGCCAGCGGAATGTCCACCGCGCCCAGGCGCAGCGCATGGGAGAGCTGGCGCCAGTCGGTCGCGATCATGTTGGTCGCGGTCGGCAGGCCCGTGGCGCGACGGAACTCGGCCATGATCTCGCGACCCGAGAAGCCGGCTTCGGCGCCGCAGGGATCCTCGGCATAGGCGAGAATGCCGTGCATGTCCTTGCAGAGGCTGATCGCTTCGTCCAGCGACCATGCGCCGTTGGGATCGAGCGTGACGCGTGCGTTGGGGAAGCGTTTTGCGATCGCGGTGACGGCCTCGATCTCCTGCTCGCCGCGGAGCACGCCGCCCTTGAGCTTGAAGTCCGCGAAGCCATAGTGGTCGTGGGTGGCTTCCGCGAGCCGCACCACGGTCTCCGGCGTCATCGCCTCCTGGTGGCGCAGGTTGAACCATTCGGGCTTGCCGGTCTCGCCCTTGGTGTAATCGAGCTTCGACCTGCTGATATCGCCGACGAAGAAGAGATAGCCGAGCGTCTCGACGCTGTTGCGCTGCTGGCCTTCGCCGAGCAGCGCCGCGACGGGCAGGTTGAGGTGCTGGCCGAGCAGGTCGAGCAGTGCGGACTCGATCGCCGTGACCGCATGGATCATCACGCGCAGGTCGAACGTCTGCTTGCCGCGGCCGCCGGCATCTCGGTCGGCGAACGCCGTGCGGACATCGGCAAGGATGTTGTTCATCGCGCCGACGGTCTTGCCGATCACGAGATCGCGGGCATCCTGGAGCGTCTGCCAGATCTTTTGCCCGCCCGGCACCTCGCCGACGCCGGTGTGTCCGGAATTGTCGGTGAGGATGACGATGTTGCGGGTGAAGAACGGCGCGTGCGCGCCGCTCAGATTGAGAAGCATGCTGTCGCGGCCCGCGACCGGGATCACCTGCATCGATGTGACGACCGGTGCGCCGGCGACTGGCGCGCCGGAGACCTCAGTCTGGGCCATTGCACGCCCCTCCCTGTTGTTGTCTGTTATTCTGCAGCTTGTTGTGACGATCGGATGGCGGGGAGATTCTTCACCAGCGCGGTCAGCTCCGCAACCTCCTGCTCGGTAAGATCGGTCAGCGGCGGGCGAACCGGGCCGGAATCACGGCCGATCACCTTCATTCCGGCCTTGATGATCGAGACCGCATAGCCCTTCTTGCGGTTGCGGATCGCGATCAGCGGCAGGATGAAATCCTTCAGGCCGGCGTGAATGGTCGCATGGTCGCGCTTGCGCACGGCGGCATAGAAGTTGGTGGCGAATTCCGGAACGAAGTTGAACACGGCCGAGGAATAGGTCGTCACGCCCATGTCGAGATAGGGCAGCGCGAAGGTTTCCGCGGTCGGCAGGCCGCCGACATAGGTGAGGCGGTCGCCGAGCTTGGTGTAGACGCGGGTCATCAGCTCGATGTCGCCGATGCCGTCCTTGTAGCCGACGAGGTTCGGGCAGCGCTCGGCGAGACGCGCCAGCGTATCGGGCTGCAGGATGGCGTTGTCGCGGTTGTAGACGATGACGCCGATCTTCACGGCGGCGCACACCGCTTCCACGTGGGCGGCAAGGCCGTCCTGCTCGGAATGGGTCAGATAGGGCGGCAGCAGCAGCAGGCCGTCGGCGCCGGCCTTTTCCGCACCGATTGCGATCTCGCGCGCGGTGGCGGTGCCGTAGCCGGTGCCGGCGAGCACGGGCACGCGGCCTTTGGTCTCGTCGACGGCGATCTTGACCACCTGCGGAACCTCGGACGGCGTCAGCGAGAAGAACTCGCCGGTGCCGCCGGCGGCGAACAGGCCGGCAACGTCATAGCCGCACAGCCAGTCCATGTTGGCGCGGTAGGTCGCCTCATCGAACGAGTAGTCCGCCTTGAAGGGCGTGACGGGGAAGGACAGGAGGCCCGATCCGATCTTCTGGGCCATTTCCTGCGGGGTCATCTTGCTCATGGGCGCTGCTCCCTTAATTGCGTGTTGTGGAGGACGCGGGCCGAAGCCTGCGCGTCCATGCGCCGTTGTTTAGGAGACCGTTCGATGCGCGTCCAAGCCAAAGCCTATATCGACCGATGCGGATTGAGCATCAATCGTCCGCCACCTCCGCGGAGGACAATTCGCCTGCGATTTTGACCAGCGCGGAGAGCAGCGGATTCTCGTCGTCGCGGCGCCAGACCATGAACAGCTCGACGGGGACGCGCGTGCGCAGCTTCAGCGGCCGCAGCCGCACGTCGGAGATCTTCAGGCTCGCAGCCGCCGCCGGCACGATGGCAAGGCCGAGGCCGGCGCGGACCATGGCGAGGATCGAATGGATCTGGCTCAGATGCTGCACATAGCGCGGCAGCACGTCGGCGCGGGTGAACAGCGCCACCAGGAGATCGTGGAAATATCGGCTCTCATAGGGCGAGTACATCACGAAGGGCTGGTCGTCGAAGTCCTTGATGGTGATGGTCTCGGCATTCGCCAGCGGATGCTTCTTCGGGATCGCGGCGAGCAGGGGCTCGGCGACGACGCGGCGGCTGGTCAGCTCGGGGCGCGCGATCGGCGGCCTGAGCAGGCCGGCATCGATCTGACCCGACGCCAGCGCCTCGAACTGGTCGCCCGAGACCATCTCCTTCAGCGAGAAGTCCACCTCGGGCAGCTTGGCGCGGCAGGCCGCGACGAGCTCGGGGAGGAAGCCATAGGCGGCGGCCGCGGTGAAGCCGATCTTGACCGAGCCGGTCTTGCCGAGCGCGATGCGGCGGGCGACTTGCGAGGCGCTTTCCGCAAGCTTCAAGATGCGTCGTGCCTCGGGCAGGAAGCTGCGCCCCGCCGGCGTCAGGCGCACCGAGCGGCTGGTGCGCTCCAGCAGCGGCGCGTCGATGATGTGCTCGAGCACCTGGATCTGCCGCGACAGCGGTGGCTGGGTCATGTTCAGCCGCGCGGCGGCGCGGCCGAAATGCAGTTCTTCGGCCACCGTGACGAAACAGCGGAGCTGGTTGAGGTCGAACATCGATACATGCCTTAGATGGATAAGGCGTTTCCCCAGCACTTCTAGCATCGATCATCCCCAAAACAAAGACGGCGGCTGAGGAGCCGCCGTTGAGTTGCCTGGTCAAGCACCCATGGGAGCCCTCAGGAGGAACGTTTGAGCACCACCCGCTCGATCTTGCCGACCACCACGAGATAGGCGAACGCCGCCACCAGCGCATTGGCGCCAACGAATAGCAGCGCGCCGTTGAATGACCCGGTCGCGGCCAGGATGTAGCCGATCACGATCGGGGTGCTGATCGAGGAGAGGTTGCCGAAGGTGTTGAACAGGCCGCCCGAGACGCCGCCGGCTTCCTTGGGCGAGGTGTCGGAGACGACCGCCCAGCCGAGCGCGCCGATGCCCTTGCCGAAGAAGGCGAGCGCCATGAAGCCGACCACCAGCGCCTGTCCGTCGACATAGTTGCAGGCGATGATCGACATCGACAGCAGCATGCCGCCGACGATCGGGATCTTGCGCGCCATGGTGAGCGAGCCGGTCTTGCGCAGAATGGCGTCGGAGATGACGCCGCCGAGCACGCCGCCGATGAAGCCGCACAACGCGGGCAGCGTCGCGACGAAGCCGGCTTGCAGGATCGACAGGCCGCGCTCCTTGACGAGGTAGACCGGGAACCAGGTCAGGAAGAAATAGGTCAACGTGTTGATGCAATACTGGCCGAGATAGACGCCGAGCATCATGCGGTTGGAGAGCAACTGGCGGATGTGGTCCCAGCCGGAGCCGGACTCGGGCGCACGCTCCCGCATCAGATCGTTTTTGGGCGCATCGAGATCGACCAGCGCGCCGCCTTCCTTGATGTAGTCGAACTCGGCCTCGTTGATGCCGGGATGCTCCTTCGGGCCGTAGACGGTCTTGATCCAGACCAGGCCCATGATGACGCCGAGCCCGCCCATCACGAAGAACACGTAGCGCCAGCCGTAATCATGCGCGATCCAGCCCATCAGCGGCGCGAAGATCACGGTGGCGAAATACTGTCCCGAATTGAAGAAGGCCGATGCGGTGCCGCGCTCATTGCCGGGAAACCAGGCGGCGACGATGCGGGCGTTGGCGGGGAAGGACGGCGCTTCCGCGACGCCGACGAGGAGGCGAAGTGCGAACAGCACGATGATGGCAGCGCCGGCGCTGAGGAAGCCGACCCAGCCCTGCATCATCGTGAACAGCGACCAGACGATGATGCTGAAGGCATAGACGAGGCGTGAGCCGTAGCGGTCGAGCAGCCAGCCGCCCGGCACCTGCGCCAGGACATAGGACCAGCCGAAGGCCGAGAAGATCCAGCCCATGGCGACCGGATCGAGATGCAGCTCTTTCGAGAGCGCGGGGCCCGCGATCGACAGCGTGGCGCGGTCGGCATAGTTCACGGTCGTGACCAGGAACAACATGGTCACGATGAACAGCCTGACGCGAGACCTCCTCACGTCCGCTGCGGACACCACTGCGCTCATCACGCGCCTCCTTAGAACTCGAAATGTTTCCTCACTGCGACTCCTAGAGGCGCGCGCGGCAAAGTGTCCAAGTTCAAGGGAGTATCAATCGATGCCGTTTTTGGATTGATGGAACGGCAGGTGCGGGGAACGATCGTGAAATTGCGAGAATGTGTGGGCGAGACATCGCCGCATACACCGCTGTCATTCCCCGCGAAGGCGGGGAATCCAGTACGCCGCGGCATCTCGATTTAATCACGTCTGTGACGGAGTACTGGATCGCCCGCTTTCGCAGGCGACGGCAGCGAATATGCGGAGAGTGTTAGCCCCAATCGTCATCGCGAGCGCAGCGAAGCTATCCAGAAGTCCCTCCGCGGAAAGATTCTGGATTGCTTCGCTGCGCTCGCAATGACGGTGTGGAGAGAGCTCGCCTTTGCTTCTACTGCTGCGTGCCCAGCAGTGGCGCGAGCAGGCCGCGCGTCACGCCGGGCGGCACGGCATCGAGGCCGAGCACGCTGCTCGCGGCCGGCAGTGCGGCGTCCGCCATCGCGGCGTGGCCTTCCGCGCTTGGATGCACGGCGCCGCCGTAGACGGCGGAGAGCACGCCCCAGGTGGCGTCGTGGATGTCGGTCGGCTGGCTCGCCGCCGGCAGGCCTTGCGGATAGGTCATCGCGGCAAAATAGCTGTCATTGGCATCGCGGATCCAGCGCGCGCGCGGCAGGTAAGCGCGATACTCCGAGGCGCCGCGGCCGCACAGCATCGGCTGGCTCGCCGCGCTCACGATATCGGGATTGAAGCTCTGGCCGTTCTCGGCGAAACAGGTGCGGTCGAATTCGGGATCATTGCCCGAATGGGCGCAGAAGCCGTGATCGGCGAACACTGCCTGGTGCGAATCCACGAAGGTCATGCGGTCGGCTTCGGGATCGCGGCACAGCGCGCCGCGCGTGCAGGTGGCGAGCCCCTTCAGTTGCGGCAGGAATTCGGTGTCGACGAAGGTCGAGACGCGGGCCAGGCGCTGCGGATCGGCGCTGAAGGACGGATGGATGTCGAACCCGGCGCGGCCGCCGCGGCAGGGCACGCCGCCGTCGGCGAGCGCGGGATTGGCGTAGGAGACGTAGACCACGTGCGAGAGGTCGCCGCCGACGAGCGGCTTCAGCGCCTCGCGCAGCTTGACGAAATTCTGCGGCAGCTCGCGCGCCAGCGCATCGCGGGAATCATCGACGCTCGCCATCACGCCGGAGCGGCGGAACAGCGCGCGTTCGGTCGCGGTGTCGACGATGACGTCGGCGACGAGGCCGGAGAAGTAGACGTCGTTGGCGCCGACCGAGAGCAGCACGAGGTCGAGCGTGCGGTCCGGCTGGCGCTTTTTCGCCGCGGTGAGCGCCTCGCGCAGCTCGGCGACCTGGGCGTTCACGCTGGTGTTGCAGACGCCGGTCTTGCCGGGCGGGCATTCGCGGGCGCGCTGCGAGCCCAGCAGTCCGTCGCCGATGCTGGCGCCGGTGCAGGCGAGCGGCAGAAAGGTCACCGCGATGTGGGTGTACCGCACCGCGAGCGCCAGCGCGGTGCGGGCCTGGTAGCTGTAGAGCGAGCGATGGCAGGGCGAGTTGAACCAGAGCGCGCTGTAGTGCTGCCAGTTGGCGAGCGTATCCGGCGCTTCGCAGGCACGGCCGCCCTTATATCCTGCCCGGCTCGGCCGGTAGTATTGGCCGCCGGCTGCAGTACCGAGATAGGAGCGGAAGCAGAAGCCCTCGTCCGACAGCGCAAGCGGCCGGTCCGGGTTGCCTTCGCCGGAAGCGATGCTGTCGCCGAGCCCGGCGACGAAGATGTCGCGGACCTGGATCTCGGTCTGGACACGCTGGGTCGGATCGGAGCCGGAGGAGACGTCGACGCTGGCGACCGTCTGCTTGCCGTAGCGGACGCGCAGGTTGATCGGCTCGGCGCAATCGAAAGTCGAGGTCTGCGGCCCGTCGCCGTCGTCGAACGACCAGGCGCAGGTGGCGCCGACCGGCACTGCGCCGGTCAGGCGCACGGTCACCGGATGGTCGGTCGGGGTGAGGTAATTCTCTTTGACGTTGTCGCGGGTGCAGGGCTGGTTGACCCGGCCCTGCAGGTCGATGCAGAGCCGGTTGACCATGTTGCGGGCCCAGCCGCGGCCCTCGCTCTGGAGCTCCAGCGACTGCTCGGCGGCGAGGATGCTGCGGTTACGCGCGTTCTCGACATGGAGCTGGAAGTCGCGCTCCTCGCGGAACAGGCGGAAGCGGTTGCGCACCTCCCAGGATATTTGCATCGCACCGGCGTCCTGCGCGGCGGCGCGCTCGAGCGGCAAGGACGTCAGGATCCCGGCAAGCAGCAGGAGGCCTGCGGGGAGGATACGAAAGGAAGAAGGGATCATGGCCCGCGTGTTCAACGGCAAAGTTGAGGCGGAAATAAGAGAGCATTGCTGCCCCGCCCGCAACCTCTGTCTGACGGTCGCCCGCCCGCCTTTACCGCTTGCTGGCCTGTCGCAACGACCGCTCGCGTTCCATCGCTGCCACCTGCTTGGGCAGGTTGGCCTGCGCGCAGGCCTCGGCCAGCCGCCGCCGCTCCTGCCAGGGCTCGACCACGTTCATCCAGAGCTCGCGCGCGCCCATGATGGAGATGGCGAGGCCGAACGGGATCACGAAATAGAGGATGCGGAAGACCAGCAGGGTCGCCAGAAGCTGCTCGCGGCCGAATTCGGGCAGCGCGACCAGCATGGCGACATCGAACACGCCGATCGAGCCGGGCGCGTGGCTGGCAAAGCCGATCAGCGTCGCCAGGATGAACACCACCGCCAGCGACATGAAGTCGATCGGCGGATTGGCCGGCATCAGCAGGTACATCGCCGTGGCACAGAAGCCGAGATCGACCACGCCGATCAGGATCTGGACCAGCGTCAGCGGCGCCGAGGGCAATACCACCTTCCAGCCCTTCTGGCCGAGCTCGCGGCGCTTCTCGCCCATGCAGAGCCAGACCAGATAGGCGCCAATCGAGGCGAGGCCGCCGAGCCCGATCAGCCGGTTGATCGACGACGGCAGTTGATCCATCGATGAGGCGGCATCCGGATGGATGACCATGCCGATCGAGAGCACGAAGATGTTACCGAGCCAGAAGGTCAGGCCCGAGAGGAAGCAGATCTTCGCGACGTCGATCGCGTTCAGCCCGTAGTCCGAATAGATCCGGAAACGGATCGCGCCGCCGGTAAAAACGGTGGCGCCGATGTTGTGGCCGATCGAATAGGACGTGAAGCTCGAGAGTGCTGCGATGCGATAGGGCACATGCTTCTTGCCGATCGTTCGCAGTGCAAAATAGTCGTAGAAGGTCAGCGTACAGAACGCGAAGACGACGCAGATCGCCGCCAGCCCGATATTCCCGCGGGGAATCTCGGTCAACGCGGTCAGGATGACGCCGGTATCGATGTCCTTGAGAGTGCGCGCAAGCGTGGTGATCGCGAAGGCGATGATGAAGACGCTCGCGGCAACGCCGAGCCTTCGCCAGCCGATCCATCTCTTGAAGCCGCGCTTCAGCGCGGGCAGCAGTCCGTGCATTCATCCTCCCGGCGGGGGGCAAGACCGATCGGCCAGACATTGGCCGGTCGGGTGCGATCACTGCCCGAAATGGGCTTCGACCGCTAGGCATGATGTAGCTCATTTAAGGCAAAAACAGCGACTTGTGCAGCCCTTGACAACGATAGGTTCTGCGTTCGACCGATAGGTCCTGCGGTGGACCGCCACTTTTGTCATATGTGGTTCATATCGGGCGCGCGTTAAGCATATGAGTCGGGGCACCTGCCTGGAACGCGCGTCCGCATCTTGACATGATTTCGTGTCCGCCCGCAGTCGGCATTGTTCCAGCGCAAGCGACGCGAGCTTTTTTGGAACGTCGGTACTGTGCGCCGGTTAGCGCTCCATCAGCAATCGAACATGGCGGAATCATCGGCTTTTTCGTGCGAGCCGACGCCTCAATGTTCCCGAAACCGAGAGGATCGGAACGATGGGACTGTTCACAAAAGACATCAAGACCATGAACGACCTGTTCGTGCACCAGCTTCAGGACATCTATTATGCCGAGCAGCAGCTCACCAGGGCGCTGCCGAAAATGGCAGATAAGGCCACCGATCCGCAGCTGAAGCAGGGCTTTTTGACGCACCTCGAAGAAACCAAGCAGCACGTCAAGCGGCTCGAGGAAGTCTTCAAGATGTACGGCGCGCAGGTGAAGGCGGTCGACTGCCCGGCGATCGACGGCATCATCGAGGAAGCCGACGAGACCGCCGGTGAAGTCGCCGACAAGGCGGTGCTGGACGCCGCCCTGATCAATGCGGCCCAGGCCGCGGAGCATTACGAGATCGTCCGCTACGGCAGCCTGATCGCCTGGGCCAAGCAGCTCGGCCGCAACGACTGCGCCACCGTGCTCGCCAAGACGCTGGAAGAAGAGAAGGCGACCGACAAGAAGCTGACCACGCTGGCCGAGAGCAAGGTCAACCTGCGCGCGGCGAGCTAGGGCGAACGACCTTCCGTCAGGAGACGCCGCGGAGCCGTGCGGCGTCTCTTTTCGGGCTTCGCCTATTTGCTCTGCGGCGCAGCCTGCTCGGCCTGGTATTTCAGTCCGAATACCAGGGCGATCACTGCGAAGGCGGCGATGGTCGCGGCAAAGACCAGGCTCGCCGCGGTCAGGCTGGTCAGGGTCGAGAGCACGCCGATCCCGATCACCGGAAGCGCGTTTCCGAGAAAGCAGCAGATGAAATAGGCCGAGACCACTTCGGCACGGCGATCATCCGGTGCGATCTGGTTCACCACCTGCAAGCTGCCGCGATAGCCGAGGCCCGCTGCCAGGCCGCAGGTCGCGGTCGATGCGATCATGACGCCGAGCGATCCCACGAACTGCGCCGTCACGAGCAGGGCAAGGCTCGGCAACATGAGGCCGAGCGACCACAGCATCGCGGTGCGGCTGGACAGGGATCGCGTCAGGGCAATGACCAGCGCAACGGCGGCCGCAAGCTCGAGGAAGATCGCGCCTGCGACGGCGTGGCTGGTGACATGCAACTCGTTGGCGAGCACGCTCGGTGCAAGCGCGGCGAAAAAGGCAACCAGGGCCATGGCGCCAAAGCCGGTTACCGCGGGCGCCACGAAGCGCGGCCGGATCAACGACGGAACGTCGGCGCGCGGCCGGATCGACAATTGTGCGAACGCGGCCAGCGGCCGATTCACGGTTTCGCGCGCGAAGGCGAGAAGTGCGGCGACGACCACCAGCACCGCGAGATAGGCGATGAACGGGGTTCGCAGCGGAAGCGTGACATATTCGGCAAGCAGGCCGGCGATCAACGCGCCGAGCCCGAGGCCGGTGAAGTTCGCGACCGTCGCGACCACAGTGGCGCGGGAACGGTCCTGTTCGGCGATCAGCTCGGCAAGCCAGGCAGTGCCTGTTCCGGCGCCGATCCCGATGGCGAGTAAAGTGAAGCGATCCCGTGTGCGAACAGGAAGACCAGCGCGCCCGTGATGGCAATGCCGATGGCAATGACCGCCGTGCGTCGCCGTCCGACCTCATCCGACATCCCGCCGAATACCAGGAGTGCAGTCAGATTGCCAACGACGTAGACAGCATAGATCAAGGTCAACGTGATCTGGGAGAAGCCGAACTGCTGCTTGTAGATGACATAAAGGGGAGTTGCGATGGTGCTGCCGGCGAACAGTGCGCCGATCATGCAGCCGACGGCAACGATGGTTGCAGTCTTGCCGAACTCCGATCTTGCGGCAGATGGAATCGAGGTGTTGCCAGCTCTTGCCATGAGGTTCACTGCCTTGAGGGGAACACGAAAGGGGCAACGGAAGCGATCTCGCAATGTTCCCATGTCTTCACGCCAACAGGGCTTGCACGGCGAGCAGGACGCGATACTTCGATGCCTCTTGCGAAACATACGATCTATCGTGCGACGATGCTTCGATCATAACCGAAGCATGATGGTCCGCCGCAAGCGTATGTTTCGCATGGGGCTGCAACCGAGGTGGCAGCATGCGAGCCAGCACCATCAAATATGAACCTCTCGACGACGGAGCCGGCGCGCAGCGTGCCGGTTCGCGTCTTGCAACCTCCCTCACGCTTGCCGCGATGAGCCTCGGCTATGGCGTGGTCCAGCTTGACGTCACCATCGTCAACACCGCGCTGGATGCGATGGGCAAATCGCTTGGCGGCGGCGTCGCCGAGCTGCAATGGGTGGTCAGCGCCTACACCATCGCCTTTGCCGCTTTCATTCTGACCGCCGGGGCGCTCGGCGACCGTATCGGCGCCAAGCGCGTCTTCATGGCCGGGTTCGCCATCTTCACCGCGGCCTCGCTCGCCTGCGCGATGTCGCCCAATGCGGCCGTGCTGATTGCAGCGCGGCTGGTGCAGGGGCTGGCGGCGGCGATCCTGGTGCCGAATTCCCTGGCGCTGCTCAATCATGCCTATACGGACGACCGCGAGCGTGGCCGCGCCGTGGCGGTCTGGGCCGCCGGAGCGAGCCTGGCGCTCACTGCCGGTCCCTTCGTCGGCGGCGCGCTGATCACGCTGGTCGGCTGGCGCGCGATCTTCCTGGTCAACCTGCCGATCGGTCTTGCCGGCTTGGGGCTGAGCTGGCGCTACGCCAGCGAGACCCCGCGGTCGCGCGCGCGAGAGATCGATCTGCTCGGCCAGCTCGCCGCGATCGGTGCGCTGGGCGCGCTTGCCGGCGCGATCATCGAAGCCGGCGCGCTCGGCTGGAGCCATCCCGCCGTGATCGCGGCCTTCGTTGCCTCAGCCGCATTCGCGGTGCTCTTCGTCTGGCGCGAGAGCCGCACCGTGCAGCCGATGCTGCCGCTGTCGCTGTTCGGTCACCGGCTGTTTACCCTGACCACGATTGTCGGCCTCCTCGTCAACATCGCGATCTACGGCCTGATCTTCGTGCTGAGCCTGTATTTCCAGAGGATCAACGGGCTTTCGGCCTGGTGGACCGGGCTCGCCTTCGTGCCGATGATGGGCGCGGTGCTGCCGGTCAACCTGCTGGCGCCGCGACTGGCCGAGCGCATCGGCTCTTGCCCGACCATCGTGGCCGGCGCCTGTATCTCGGCGCTCGGCTGCCTCGGGCTGCTCTGGATCGAAGCCGGGACCAGCTACTGGGCGATCTTTGCGCAGATGATCGCGATCAGCGGTGGACTTGGCCTGCTGGTGCCGCCGCTGACCTCCACCTTGCTCGGCAGCGTCGACAAGGCGCGCTCCGGCATCGCCGCCGGCGTCCTGAACGCGACGCGGCAGACCGGCAGCGTGCTCGGCGTCGCGCTGTTCGGCTCGCTGGTGGCCTCGGACAGTGCATTCATGACGGGCCTTCACCAGTCGCTAATCATATCGGCGGCCATCCTGCTGCTCGCCGCCGCCGTGATCGGCCTCGGCGCAAATGCGCCTGAAGCAAAGACGCAAGGGCGCTCAATGTGAGCGATCCCACACATTCTCTGTTCACCATTCCCGAAACCGGCAACTAGCCGGTTACCGACTGTCCATCTCTGCCGGTTCTAGTGCGGTTGGAATAGGGGCCGGCAATGTATCAAGTTCTTTACTGCCTGACGGATCAGCATGATTGGCGTCTGGTCGCGCTCGGCGGAGCGGTGTGCCTGCTCGCCAGCGCGGCGGCGATCAGCCTGTTTCACCGCGCGCGTGCGGCGCGCGGGGGAGCTCGCGTATCGTGGGTCGCGCTCGATGCCGTCGTCGCCGGCGGCGGCATCTGGGCAACCCATTTCATCGCGATGCAGGCTTACGGGCCTGGTGCGGGCGGCGCTTACAATATTCCGTTGACGGTCCTGTCGCTGATCTTCGCGATCGCGGTCACCTTCATCGGGCTGAGCATCTCGGTGTCGGTGACGCGGGCGGGCCTGGTTGCGCTCGGTGGCGCCGTCGTCGGTGGCGGCGTTGCCGCCATGCATTACACCGGCATGATGGCGCTCGAGATTCCCGCGCACATCGGCTGGACGACCGGCACAGTGACGGTCTCGATCGTGCTCGGCATCGTCCTCGGGTCGCTTGCCCTGGTCGTTGCGGGCCGGCGCGACAGCCTCGCGGGCGCGCTCGGCGCGACGGTGCTGCTGACGCTTGCCATCGTCTCACATCATTTCACCGCCATGGGCGCCGTGGAGCTGACGCCGGATCCTGCGGTCGTGATCAGCGGCCTGTCGATCCCGCCGGCCTCATTGTCGATCCTCACCGCCAGCGCCGCCGCTGCGATCATCGCGATCGCGCTCGCGGCGGCTCTGCTCGACCGCCGCGCCAAGGGCGAACTGGGACGCCAGCAAGTCGTGCTGGATACCGCGCTCGAGAACATGTCGCAGGGACTGTGCATGTTCGATGCGGACGGCAAGATCCAGCTCTTCAACGAGCGCTACGCAGCGATGCTGGGCCGCACCGACATTGCGCTCGCCGGCCGCCTGCTCGTCGACGTGTTGCGGGAAGAGCAGGCCAGGGGCCAGTGGCAGGGCGATGCGGGCGAATTCTTCGCGCGCCTCGTCGCCGACGCGCGCGAGGGCCGCACGACCAGCCAGGTCGTCACCCGGTTCGGTCGCTCCATCCGCGTCGTCAACCAGCCGATGCAGGGCGGCGGCTGGGTCGCGACCTTCGAGGACATCACCGAATGGCTGGAGGCGCAGGCCAAGATCTCGCACATGGCGCGCCATGACGCGCTGACCAATCTGCCGAACCGCGTGCTGTTCCACGAGCAGCTCGAGCAGGGACTGCGCCGGGCGAAGTCGGGCGACCAGCTCGCGGTGCTGTGCCTCGATCTCGATCACTTCAAGGACATCAACGACTCGCTCGGCCATCCCATCGGCGATGCGCTGCTCAAGGAAGTCGGTCGCAGGCTGAAGGCCACTGTCGGCGCGAGCGACACCGTGGCGCGGCTCGGTGGCGACGAGTTCGCCGTGGTCCAGATCGGGCGCTCCGAGGAAGCCGCGGCGCGAGCCCTTGCCGGCCGCCTCGTCGAGGTGATCTCTGCGCCTTACGAGATCGGCGACCACCAGATCATGATCGGCGTCTCGATCGGCATCTCGCTGTCGCCGCAGGACAGCGACAATCCGGACGAGCTGTTGAAGAACGCCGACCTCGCGCTGTACCGCGCCAAGGCGGACGGCCGCGGCACCTATCGTTTCTTCGAGACCGGCATGGACGCGCGCGCGCAGGCGCGGCGGCTGCTGGAGATGGACTTGCGGGCGGCGTTGCTGCGCGACGAGTTCGAGGCGTACTACCAGCCCATCCGCGACGTCGCCAGCGGTCGCGTGGTCGCCTTCGAAGCGCTGCTGCGCTGGAACCATCCGCAGCGCGGCCTGATCGCCCCGATCAACTTCATTCCGGTGGCCGAGGAGACCGGCCTCATCGTCCAGCTCGGCGAATTCGTGCTGCGCAGCGCCTGCAGTGACGCCGCCACCTGGCCGGACGATGTCGATGTCGCCGTCAACCTGTCGCCGGTGCAGTTCAAGAGCCAGAACCTGATCGCATCCGTGACCGATGCGCTGGCGGCCTCAGGACTCGCGGCGCGGCGGCTCGAGCTCGAGATCACCGAATCGGTGCTGCTCCAGAACAGCGAGGCGACGCTGACCACCCTGCACGAGCTGCGCGCCATGGGCGTGCGGATCTCGCTCGACGATTTCGGCACCGGCTATTCGTCGCTGAGCTACCTGCGCAGCTTCCCGTTCGACAAGATCAAGATCGACCGCTCCTTCGTGTCGGAGCTTGCGACGCGCGAGGATTCCATGGCGATCATCCGCGCCGTGACCGGCCTCGGGCGCAGCCTCGGCATCGTCACCACGGCGGAAGGCGTCGAGAACGACACGCAGCTCGAGCTGCTGCGGCGCGAGGGCTGCACCCAGGCGCAGGGCTATCTCTTCAGCAAGCCGCGGCCTGCGTCCGATGTCGCGTTGATGCTGAACCGGCCGCGGCTGCTCGCCTCGGCCTGATGTCTAGCCGCGGCGCAGCGCGAAGTGCGCGCCGCAAAACGCCATTACGGCGCCGAGACATAGCGCGGCGAGCCCGGCGAGCACGCCCGAGACGGACGGGATCGGGCTCGGCGCCGCGGCCACCTGGCCCGCACCGGCAAGCAGCAGCACGCCGACCGCGATCAGGAACTGCCGCATCCGCTGCGGGATCTGCCCGGAGACGGCGCTCTGCATCAACGTCGCCGTGAAATAGCCGCCGGAGAAACCGACCGTGGCAATCAGCCACCAGGCGATCGCTGCGCCCGCGGGTATGAATTCATGCGTGTCGGAATGCCAGAGCCCGCCGAGGTCGAGCCCGTAACGCGCGCCCAGCATGTGCACCGCGAGCGCGAGCAGCACGCCGGAGATCACGGCGGCACCGAGAATCAGGCGGCGCGGAAAAAAGGTCGTCTCAGCCATGCCCCGCTTGTAGGATGGGCGAGGGCGATCGCGCAAGCCGATCGCAGGCGGGATTGCGCGGACGGGATTGATTGTCGAGATGCGGGTTTCGGAAGCTCAGGCGGGTTCGACCACGAGCTACGCCTACAAGGCGTCGCTGATCGGCTCGGCGCATCGTTTCGAGCTGACGGACGAGGGCCTGTCCTGGCACATCGCCGGCCGCTCCGGCCTGTGGCGCTATGACGAGATCTCGGCGATCCGGCTGTCGTTTCGCCCGGTGTCGATGCAGCAGCACCGCTTTCGCGCCGATGTCAGCCACTCCAGTGGCGGCCGCATCAGGATCCTGTCGACGAGCTGGCAGACCGCAGCGCTGATGGCGCCGCAGGACAACGGTTTTCGCGATTTCATCATCGAACTGCACGCACGGATGGCGCAAGCCGGCAGCCGCGCCGAATTGACCGCAGGCCTCGGCCGCAAGACCTATGCGGCGGTGCTGGCGTTTTTGGCGGTGCTGACGGTGGCGATGGCCGGGCTGCTGATCCGCGCGCTCCTGATCGGCGAATTCGCAGGCGCGCTGTTCATCATCGGTTTTGCCGCGCTGTTCGCCTGGCAGGTCGGCGGCTTCGTGCGGCGCAACCAGCCGCACAGCTACAGTTTTGATCGCGTGCCGAAGGCCTTGCTGCCTTAGGTGCAATCGGCCGCAATCAAACGTGACTTCGTGCTCCTGCGCCGGTGTCGCATCGTGCGGCCATGTCAGACATGCATCGTGCCACGCGCCCGCTTACGGCGGATGAGATCGCCGAGATCAACCGGACGCATCTGATCGATACGTCGCTCCGGCCGGCCGATCTGTTGTTCATGTTCGGCACCCGCGAGGACGTTGGCTTGCGTGCCGACACCGCCGCGAGGCTGTGGCGCGAGGGCCTGTTCCGCTGGTCGATTGTCAGCGGTGGCGTGACGCCGGGCTCGGAGCAATCTGAGTGCACCGTCATCAAGGCCGCGATGGTCGCGGCCGGCATTCCGGCGGACCTCATCCTCGAGGAACATCGCGCGATGAACACCGGCGAGAACGTGATCTTCTCGCTGCCGATCATTGATGCGGCGCTTGGACTGCAAGACCTCCGGAGCGTGATCTGCCTCGGCAACACCTGGACGGCGCGCCGCTATCCGATGACGCTGCACCGGCACTGGCCTGAAGTCGAGAAGATGCTGCTCACCGTCGACAGCTTTGCGACGCCGCGCGCACTCTGGCACACCGATGTCGAGTTTCGCCGACGTGTCCTGCACGAATGGGACAAGATCGAGCCGTACAAGGCGAGGGGCTTCATCGCGGAATGGCCGGCGGCCTGAGCAGCGAAGGGCCGGATCTTTGTCGTGACGTGTTTTCGAACCGGTATCACTTCGCTCGCAACGCTCCGGTTACTCCGTCGAGTCGAAATCCTCTTCCTTGGTGCCGAGCAGCGACACGAGCGTGCGCAGGCCGGAATCGAGCTGCTCGAGCGAGGGCGGGGCGAGCGCGAGCCGCACCGCGTTCGGTGCATGTCCGTGCGCAATTGCAAACGTCGAGGATGGCGTCAGTGCGATGCCGCGCCGGGCTGCTGCGGCGACGAAGGTCTGCGAGCGCCAGTGTGGCGGCAGCGTCAGCCAGAGATGATAGGAGCGCGGGTCGGCCGCGTGCTGATAGCCGGCGAGCAGCCTGGTCGCGGTCTGCTGCCGGCGTCCGGCGTCGATCCGTTTCAGCCGCGTCAGCTCGGCAACGGTGCCGTCGGCCATCAGCCGCTGCCCGGACGCGAGCGCGTGGCCCGAGGCGATCCAGCCGCCGGTCCGGACCGCGCTCATCACGCTCTCGCGCAGATGCGGCGGGGTGACGAGGATGCCGAGCGCGAGGCCCGGTGCAACCTTCTTGGACAGGCTGTCGATCACGATGCAACGGTCCGGCCCGAGCGCTGCCAGCGGCGTGTCGTCGGCGAGGAAGCCGTAGACGGCGTCCTCGATGATGGTGAGATCGAGCTTCTCGGCGACGCGCATGATGTCGGCGCGCCGCGTCGCGTTCATGGTGACGCCGAGCGGGTTCTGGATGATGGGCTGGAGATACAGCGCCGACAGATGCGCTTCGCGATGCGCCTTCTGGATCGCATCGGGACGCGCGCCGTATTCGTCCATCGGAATCGGGACCAGCGTCACGCCGAGCCGCGCCGCGATGCTCTTGACGTAAGGGTAGGTCAGCGCCTCGACACCGCAGCGGCCGCCGGTGGGAACGAGGGCGGCGAGCGCGGCGGCGAGCGACTGTTTGCCGTTGGCCGTGAAGACGATCTGCTCGGCCTGCGGCGTAAAATCCTTGCGCGCGAGATAGGCGACGGCCGCATTGCGCGCGCTCTTGGTGCCGGTGCTGGTCGAGACGCGCAGGGCGGATTCGAGCGCATCGACGCGCTCGAGCCCGGCAAGGCTCTTGGCGATCATCGCCCATTGCTGCGGCAATAACGGATAATTGACTTCGAAATCGATCCGCGCGTCGCGCGGCTCGCTTAACGCCTCGACCTCGCGCTTGATGTCGCCGGAGATGAAGGTGCCGCGGCCGACCTCGCCGACGACGAGCCCGCGGCGAAGCAGCTCCGTATAAACCCGGCTCGCGGTCGAGACCGCGATGCCGCGGTCATAGGCAAAGTTGCGCTGTGGCGGCAGCCGGTCGCCGGGCCTTAACGTGCCTTTAGTGATATCGGCCGCAATGGCATCGGCAAGCTTCACGTATTCGAACTTGGACATTATTGCACCGAGAGCAATGTTTTACTTGCTCCGAGTAGTGTACTGGAGCATTTAAGTTCCATCAAGTTCCGCGATTGAGCCGAGGAGAGCGAGAGCAATCCGATGGCAAATGAGGTGCAGGCGCTCATAGCGTCCGCGCCAACGGCACCTGCTTCGCTGCGCGGACAATAGGCCGGAGAAGAAAAATGACCACGATCTCGCAAACTGCCGGGCGGAGTTTAAGCCCATCCTCGTCGGGCGGATTTTTCAGCACGCTCGCCAACGTCGCCCATGCGCTGTTCGATCGCCTGGAGCGCCGCTCTGCCGTCAAGACGCTGAATGAGCTCGACGACCTCGCCTTGCGCGACATCGGGATCACGCGCAGCCAGATCGAGGACGCCGTCTACGGGCAGTTCAAGGCCGAGCTGACGCGGTATCTGTGAGTTCATTCGGCCGCCACGCCCGGTGAGTCCGGGCGTGGTGACAATGCCTCCGCGTCGTCATTGCGAGCGGAGCGAAGCAATCCAGACTGCCAACGCGGAAAGACGCTGGATTGCCTCGCTGCGCTCGCAATGACGGCATTTGTTGTGGCGATCAATGCCTGACCACCAGCACCGAGCACTTGGCGTAGCGCACGACGTGCCCGGCGTTGGAGCCGAGGAAATAGGTGCGCATCGCCGGCCGGTGCGAGGTCATCACGATCAGGTCGGCCTTCATGTGCACGGCTTCCTCCAGGATCTCGTGGTAGATGCCGCCCTGGCGCACCACGCTGGAAATGCGCCCCGTCTCGATGCCTGACTCCCGTGCGACGATGGCGAGCGCTTCCTCGGAGGTCTGGCGCTGCTGCTCGTCGAAATCGGCCGGCACGTATTCGGCGAGCATCACCGGCGTCATCGGCAGCACGTTGAGCAGCCGTATCGATCCGCTCCAGGTCTGCGACAGCGTTACCGCGGTCGCGAGCGCCGGCTTGGCCAGATCGGTGTCGGCGAGGTCGATGGGCACGAGGATGGACTTGAACATCTGCGCCTCCCAATTGACCAAGCTGGCTCAACCGGTCGAGACGGCGCGCCCCGCGCGTCTCAGCCCGATCGAAGCAGCTTGGGGCTGACGAACAGCACCAGTTTGCCGCGGCGGTAGGCCACGTCACCCCAATCCTTGACGTCAAAGTCGAAGATCGCAAGCCCCGACGTGGGCAGATTGTGGGCGAGCGACTTGGCGCCGGCCGGATCGCCGCCGCCCATCAGCATCAGCGCGGCCTCGTGCATGCCGGGATTGTGGCCCACCAGCAGCAACTGCTTCGGGTTGGCCGGAACGGTTGCAGTGCGAATGGATTCCAGGATCTGGGCGGGATCGGCGCCGTAGAGTTCGGGCAGGACCTCCACCTGCGGCGCTGCGACGCGGTCCTTCATCGTCTCCCAGGCAATGTCCCAGGTCTGCCGGGCCCGGACGGCGTGCGACACCAGCACGGCCTTGGGGAAGGGGGGATGGGTGGCGAGCCAATCCCCGATCTGCGCGGCGTCCTTGTGGCCGCGGTCGTCGAGGCGACGATCCTGGTCACGGCCGCTCGGCGCGTCGGTCTCGGTCTTGGCGTGACGCAGCAGCATCAAACGGCGCATGGCATTCTCGAATCGTTACGCGTCCAGAATAATCTACAGGCGCCGGTTGAGGACAAGGTGACAAGGGCCCGATCGGTCCTTTAAGAAAACGACATGAGCGAGACTTTCACAAGCGAGTCCCAGGAAGAAGCCGGCTTTCGTGAACGCACGCGACTGTCGTTTGATCTCGACGCCGACATCTGCGTGATCGGGGCCGGGCTTGCCGGGCTCTCCATCGCGCTGGAGGCAGCCCGGCTTGGGGCCAGCGTCGCGGTGCTCGAGGGACGCCATATCGGCTGGAACGCCTCCGGACACCAGCTTGGCACCGTGATGCCGGGCTTTGCGCTGCCGCTCGCCGATTTGATCGAGCGCATCGGCTTCGAGGACGCGCGCGAATTGTGGACGCTGGCGAGGGGGGGCGCCGAGTTCGTCCGGGCCAACGCCACCGAAGAGAACATGCCCGGCATCGGCCCAAGCGACGGCGTGCTGGAGGTCTCCAACGTCGATGCCGGCGACCGGCTGATCAGCCGGTTGCAGATGCTCCACGAGGATTTCGACACGGAGGTCGAGGGCTGGCAGGTGGATCGCGTCCGCGAGGCGCTGAAGACCGACCGTTACTTCCACGGCGTCTATTATCCCCGGGCGTTCCAGCTCGACGGCCGCAAATATGTGCATGGCCTCGCAGCGCTGGCGCGGCGGGCGGGAGCGCGCATCTTCGAGGATACGCCGGTCGTCAGCATCGATCATTCCGGCATCCGCAAGCGCATCGTCACGCCCTCGGCGCGGTTGCGTGCCACCCACATCGTGCTCGCCGGCAACATCCACCTCGGCGCGCCCTTGAGACGCCTGTCGGAGACGCTGCTGCCGGTCTGGCGCTATGCCGGAATTACCGCGCCGCTCGGCGAGCGCGTGCACGAGATCGTGGCGTTCAAGGGATCGGTGATGGATTCCGACGGGGTCGACCATTTCCGTGTCGTCGACGGCGACCGCCTGATGTGGGAAAGCCCCGAGACCACCTGGGCCGCGCGTCCGCAGCGCTTTGCGGGCGCGGTCAGGCGGCGGATCAGATCGATTTTTCCCCAGTTCGGCGATGTCGAGATCACCGAGATGTTCGGCGGTGTCACCGGCCAGACCGTGCACGGCATGCCGCAGATCGGCCAGTTGCGCAAAGGCCTGTGGGTGGCGAGCGGGTTCGGCCGCCAGGGCATGAACACCTCGGCCATGGCCGGGCAGCTGATCGCGCGCAGCATTTTGTGGGGCGACGAGCGCTGGAAGCTGTTCTCGCCGTTCGAGCTGGTCTGGGCGGGCGGCACGACCGGACGGGTCGCAGGCCAAGTGGTGGGAGTCTGGGGCAGGGCGAGTTCCGCCGCCGCAGGTTCGCTCGCCCGCTACCGTGAGCGTGCCCGGGTCAAGGACCGGGAACGCGAGGCGCGCCTCGCCGAAGCCAACCGGGCCGCCGGCACCGGTCCGCGCCGTCCGCCGCCTGGCGTCCGGCCGCGGCCGGCCCCTCCGCCGAAACCTGCGGCTGAGGACGTGGAACCGGTTCCGCACGGCGACATCGTCTCGCAATAAGTTGAGAAAAACCCCGCCCGGACGTGTAACGTCTGGCGGTAAAGCCCGTATCTCAGGGCGTGGACTCCCCGCGCACGGAGAATCAGATGTTTGACCGCCGCATCCTGTTGACGACTGTTGCCGGCCTGTTCGGCCTTTCGGCCTTCCGCTGGTTGAGAGGAACGCCTGCCGAGGCGGGAGAGAAGGCCACGCAAAAATTCGAGATCGAGAAGACCGACGCCGAGTGGCGCGCCCAGCTCACGCCGCAGCAATATGAAATCCTCCGCAAGGAGGGCACCGAGAGGCCAGGCTCCAGCCCGCTGCTCAAGGAACACCGCAAGGGCATCTTCGCCTGCGCTGGCTGCGACCTGCCGCTGTTCGCGTCCGAGACCAAGTTCGAGAGCGGCACGGGTTGGCCGAGCTTCTATCAGCCGATCGAAGGCAATGTCGGCAAGACCGAGGACCGCACCTTCGGCATGGTGCGCACCGAAGTGCATTGCCGGCGCTGCGGCGGCCATCTCGGCCACGTCTTCGACGACGGTCCGAAGCCGTCCGGATTGCGCTATTGCATCGACGGTTTCGGGTTGGTCTTCCACCCCGCCGCCGCGTCTGCAACGTAGGTCTCGCTGGAGTCATTCCGGAGCGATGCGCGAGCATCGAATCCGAAATCTCAAGATTCTCAGGTGCGCAATTGCGCACCAGAGTTCGGTCCTGCGGACCGCGCCTGAATGCCCCGATGCCCCGGCAATTGTTGCCGCCCCGGCAATTGTGCCCCGGTCATCGGACCGGGGCCTGCCCACTCAAGTCATTGATTTCCTGAGAATACCCGCATTGGCATAGCCCTTGCGACTGTCTCCTCCGACTGCGGCCATGGTCGACCGGCCGCCGAGATCGGATCTGGAGACAAAGTTATGGGTATCTTCGATGCAATGAACACCTCGGTGGGTGGCCTGCAGGCGCAGTCCTACGCGCTGCAGAACATTTCCGGCAACATCGCGAACTCATCCACCACCGGTTACAAGGGCATCGGGACCAGCTTCGTCGATCTCATTCCCGACGCCTCGGTGCCGAGCAAGCAGGTCGCGGGCGGCGTGACGGCCAACGCCAAGGCCACCATCACGACGCAGGGCACAATCTCGGGCTCCAGCGTTGCCACCAACATGGCGATCACCGGCGACGGCTTCTTCTCGATCCAGAAGGCGACCGGCGTCGTGGATAACGTGCCGGTGTTCAGCGGCGTCACCTATTACACCCGTCGCGGCGACTTCCAGCTCAATTCCAACGGCAATCTCGTCAACGGCGCCGGCTACTATCTGATGGGCGTCACGGTCGATCCCAAGACCGGCAACCCGACCGGCAATGTGTCATCCGTCCTGAAATTCCAGAACAACTTCATCCCGGCACAGGCGACAACCTCGATTCAGTACGCCGCGAACCTGCCGAGCGTGCCGAACACGGGGGCGAGCTCGACCGCGGCGAGCGGCACGCTGCTGGCGGCCGGCGGCCTGAATCCGTCCGATTTTGCCGCCAACCCGCTGATCGTCGGCACGCCGCCGCCGCCCTATTCGAATGCGACGGTCTCCGGCGCAGCCGCTACCGGCAATCTGCGCTCGGCCTATACGGCGACGACCGCGACCGGCACGGTGGCACTGCTGGATAGCGCTTCGGCGGTGGCAACTGGCAGCACATCTCTCGATGCCGGCTTGGGCACGCATCTCAACACCAGCCTTCTCACCAACCTGGCCGGCAAGTCGTTGACGGTCAACGGCCGAACAATCAACTTCGACAACACCGTCTCGGGCGCTTCGACGGCTGCAGGCCCCCCTGTCGTCACTACGATTGGTCTGAAGTCGCCCACCAGCGCACTGATGTCGGATGTCCTCAGCGCGATCGCGTCTGGAGCCGGCGTTCCCGCCTCCAGCGTGACTTTGAATGCCAGCGGCAACATCCAGATCACGACCAGCACCACGGCCGACGTGACGATTGGCGGCACTGCGGCAGGATTGCTCGGCGTCAGCAGCGTGACGCGCGGCGGTAACGTGCTGTCCACTCCCGCAATTACGAGTGGTACACAGCTCGGCGGCACCGCGCAGCCCGGCGGGGCGGAAGTCCTCTCGACGCCCTTCGTGGTTGGCAACACGATCCAGGTCAACGGCACGGGAGCTGCCAATACGATCACCTTCGTGGCTTCCGGCGCTACCCCTCCGAACCAGATCAACATCACCGACTCCATAGCGACTCTGCTCAGCCAGATCGACACGCTCAGCGGTGCGAGCGGTTCTTCGATCAGCAACGGCGTGATCACCCTGAATACCGGTATCGCCAATCCCACCTTGACGGTGACGAGCCCCAACAACAGCAGCGCCTTCGCCGCGCTCGGCTTCACGTCGTCCATCTCCAAGAACCGCGGCGGTGGCGGCACGGCCGGCACCGGCGGCGTGATCGGCAACGACATCGCCACGTTCACCAAGGAATCGATCAGCGGCGGTGCGGTCACCGCCTACAACGCCGCGGGCACGCCGGTGAACCTGCAGCTGCGTTGGGCCAAGACCGACAGTGCCTCGCTGGGTACCGGCCATTCCGACACCTGGAACCTGTTCTACCAGACCGATCCGAATGCGACCGGCACGACGGTCGGCTGGGTCAACACCGGGCAGGCCTTCACCTTTGCCAGCGACGGCTCGCTGACCTCGCCGAGCGGATCGGGCATCACCATCAACAACGTCAGCGTCGGCGGCCAGTCGCTCGGCTCGGTCGCCTTCAACATGTCCTCGGGCGGGCTGACGCAATATGCCAGCACCAGTGGCGCGGTGACGATCAACACCATCACGCAGAACGGCTACGCCGCCGGTCAGCTCCGCTCGGTCGCCGTCAACAACAGCGGCCTCGTGGTCGGCACCTTCTCCAACGGCCAGAACCTCAACCTCGCCCAGGTGACGCTGTCGCACTTCAACGGCACCAATTACCTCAAGGCCCTCGACGGCGGCGCCTACGCCGCGACCGAACAGTCGGGCACAGCGATCGACGGCGCGTCGGGCAGCATCAGCGGCTCGTCGCTGGAAGGCTCGAACACCGACATCGCCGACGAATTCACCAAGCTGATCGTGACCCAGCAGGCCTATTCGGCCAACACCAAGGTGATCACGACGGCGAATTCGATGGTGCAGGATCTCTTGAACGTGTTGCGCTGATCGGCGCGTGACGTAACCAAAGGCGGCCAGTGATATGGGTTTGAGTTCAGCCCTCGCCAGTGCGATGAGCGGTCTGCGTGCCAACCAGGCCGCGCTCTCGATCGTCTCCTCGAACGTCGCCAACTCGCAGACGCCGGGTTACGTCGTCCAGAGGCCGAACCAGATCGAGGTCACCACCGGCGATTTCGGCTCGACGGCGATGACGACCGGCGTCAGCCGGGAGCTCGACACCTTTGTGCAGAACCAGCTGCGCACCGAGACCGGCGGCAGCGGTTACGCCGACCAGATGGCCAACATCCTGAAGCAGCTTCAGAGTGTCTACGGCACGCCCGGCAACAGCGGCACGCTCGAAACCGCGCTGAACAAATTCACCACGGCGTTGCAGGCGCTGTCGACGAGCTCCGGCTCGTCGTCGGCGCAGACGGTTGCCCTCGGCGCGGCGCAGGCCCTGGCCCAGCAGCTCAACGTGACCACCAAGGGCATCCAGTCGCTGCGCTCCAATGTCGAGCAGGACCTCGGCACCTCGGCACAGCAGGCCAACGCGGCGATGCAGAAGGTCGCCGACATCAACACCAAGCTTCAGGGCTTGTCGGCCAACGATCCCTCGGCCGCGACGCTGATGGACCAGCGCGATCAGGCCATCAACACGCTGTCGAAATTCGTCGACGTTCGCGTCACCACCGACGGTTCGAACCAGGCCAACATCTACACCACCACAGGCATCCAGCTCGTCGGCGCCGGGCTCGCCTCGCAATTCACCTTTGCTTCTGCCGGCGCCCTTTCGGCGACCTCGCTCTACAACATCGATCCGGCCAAGTCCGGCGTCGGTGCGCTCAACATCAAGCTGCCGAACGGCTCGCAGCTCGACGTCGTCGCCAACAACGTGGTCTCCTCCGGCCAGATCGCGGCCGACCTGAAGCTGCGCGACCAGACGCTGGTGCAGGCGCAGAACCAGATCGACCAGCTCGCCGCCACGATGTCGAGCGCGCTGTCCGACAAGACCACCGCCGGCAGCACGGTCTCGGGCCCGCCGGCCGGATTCGATCTCGACCTTGCCGGTGCGCAGCCGGGCAATACGGTCAACATCACCTACAAGGACACGGCGACCAACACCCAGCGCCAGATTACGCTCGTCAACGTGACCGACCCGGCGGCGCTGCCGCTCCAGAACGCCACCAATGCCAACCCGATGCGGGTGGGCGTCGATTTCTCCGGCGGCATGAGTGCGATCGCCGCTGCGCTCAACACCGCGCTCTCAGGCTCGCATCTGACGTTCTCCGCCGCTCCGTCGCCGGCGACGGCCACGACGCTGCGGGTGACCGATGACAATACCGGCCTTGCCAAGGTCAATTCGGCCTCGACCACCAGGACGATCTCGTCGCTGACCTCGGGCAGCCCGCAGTTGGCGGTGTTCACCGACGGCGGGCAGGCGCTCTACACCGGTGCGATCACCGCCTCGGGCTCGCAGATGACCGGCCTTGCCGGGCGTATCGCCGTGAACACGCAGCTGGTCAGCGATCCCACGCGGCTGTCGGTCTACAACACCTCGCCGGTGACGCCCGCCGGCGATACCACGCGCTCGGACTATCTCTATTCGCAGCTCACCAATGCGGTGTTTTCCTATTCGCCGACGACCGGCCTCGGCTCGGCGAACCAGCCGTTCACCGGCAGCGTCTCGAACTACCTCCAGCAGTTCCTGAGCATCCAGGCCAACGCCTCGACCCAGGCCACCCAGCTCCAGCAGGGCCAGAGCGTCGTGGTCTCGACGCTCCAGGCCAAGTTCGACTCGACCTCCAGCGTCAACCTGGACTCGGAGATGTCGAACCTGATCCAGCTCCAGAATGCCTATGCCGCCAACGCCCACGTGATGTCGGTGGTGCAGAGCATGATGAACACGTTGCTCCAAGCTCAAGCGTAACCAGTACAGGGCTCTGAAACATGTCGATCAGCAGCATCAACTACGCCTCGTCGGTCCTCGGCGCGCAGATCCGCAATATCAATCAGCAGCTCACCGACCTGTCGACGCAGCTCGCGACCGGCAAGCTGTCGCAGAACTATTCCGGGATGGGCACCAACGAGGGCTTTGCGATCGCCGGGCGCTCGCAGCTCTCGAACATCGCCGCCTATACCGACACGATCACGAACGTGAACGTCAACATCAACCTCGCCAATACCGCGCTGCAGTCGCTCACGACGATCCGCAACACGGTGCAGACCGGCTCCGCAAGCACCGCGCAGGATCTCAACGTCAACGGACAGACCGTCGCGCAGAACACGGCCGCTTCGCAGTTCGGCTCGATGGTCGGCGTTCTCAACACGCAGTCGGGCAACCGCTATCTGTTCTCCGGGACGGCGTTCAACACGCAGTCGGTTGCCAATGCCGCCGACATCATCAACGGTACGACCACGCAGGCGGGCTTCAAGACCGTCATGGCGGAACGCCAGGCCGCCGACCTCGGCGCCAACGGCATGGGACGGCTGGTGCAAACGCAGCCGACGCCGAGCTCGGTCAAGGTGTCGGAAGACGTCGCGGGATCGCCGTTCGGGCTCAAGATCAAGGCGGTGTCCTCGACGCTGACCGGCGCGACCGTGACCGGTCCGAGCGGCTCGCCTGTCGCGTTCTCGGTCGATCTCAACGGCGTCAACCCGAACAACGGCGACAAGCTGAGCGTTCAGTTCACGCTGCCGGACGGCTCGACCGAGCAGATCGCCCTGACCGCCTCGACGGCCACGCCGACGCCGCTGGGCAGCTTCGCGATCGACGCGACGACCCCGGCCAACACGTCCGCGAACCTCAATACGGCATTGAACACCGCGATCACGAAGCTCGCCAACACCTCGCTTGTCGCGGCATCCGCGATCACGGCCGGCGACAATTTCTTCAACACCGCAAGCTCCGCGATCGGTACGCCCGTCAACAACCAGGCTGCGCCGCCGGCGCCGGTCAGCGGAGCAACGGCGCTGTCCGGCGCGAGCCCCTCGAACTCGATCTCGCCAGGCTTCGTCGCCGGTGACACCATCACCGTGAACGGCACCACGCTGACCTTCGTCAATTCGGGCGCGACCGGCAACCAGCTCAATGTCGGCGACAGCATCCAGACGCTGATGAGCAAGATCGACCAGATCACGGGCACGTCGAAGCCTTCGACCGTGCATGGCGGCTCGATCACAATCAACACGGACGACGCGGCGAGCCTCAACATCACGACCTCGAACACGAGCGCACTCGGCGCGCTCGGTTTCGGCTCGACGCCGGTCACCGCGACGCAGCCGCCATTGCGCGTCGGTTCTTCACCGGCGAGTTCGGCGACGACGCTCGTCAACGGCTCGGCCAATACCGTGAAATGGTACACCGGCAATGACGGGCCCGGCTCGCCGCGCTCCACGGCGATGGCGCGGGTCGATGATTCAGTCACGGTGCAATATGGCGCGCAGGCCAACGAGGACGCGATCCGCCAGCAATTGCAGGCGATCGCGGTGTTCGGTACGTTCTCGACCTCGCCGACCAGCCAGTATGCGGGCGGGCAGGTCTCCGCGCTGAGCCTGCGGGTGACGCAGTCGCTGACGAAGCAGCCCGGCCAGCAGCACCTCGAGGACATCCAGACGGACCTCGCGATGGCCCAGAACACGATGAAGGACGTAGGCACGCGCCAGACCCAGGCCAAGGCGCAGCTCCAGTCCATCATCGACCAGGCGGAATCGGCCTCGCCGGACCAGGTGGCGAGCGAGCTCCTGTCGCTCCAGAACGCGCTTCAGGCGTCCTACCAGGTTACCTCGAAGCTCGCACAGCTCTCGCTCGTCAAGTTCCTGTAGCGGCGCATTAAGACGCCGTTAACCATGCCTCTTTACGTTTTGGTGAGGAGTTGAGCGGGGCAGGGCCGTCGATGTCGGACAAGATGCAGCTGATGGTGGCCACGCCGTGCTTCGGCGGGCAGGTCTCGAGCATTTATGCGAGCTCGATCTTCGCGCTCCAGCGCGCCGTGCACGGCATGTCCAATCTCGAGCTCAAGGTGCTCTTGCGCGACGGCGATGCGCTGATCACGCGCGCGCGGGCCAATCTGGCCGCGATGTTCCTCGACGATCCAAAAGCGACCCATTTCCTGTTCGTCGACGCCGACATCGGCTTCAAGCCCGAGCAGGTGTTCCGGCTGATCGAATGCGGCGCGGATGTCGTCGCCGGCTGCTATCCGATCAAGCGGGTCAACTGGGACAAGGCGAAGCGCGCGATCGAGTCCGGCCGCGCGGATGTGCCGGCAGCCGCGCTCGATTATGTGCTCGAGATCGAGGATCCCGACCGCATCGTGGTGGTCAACGGTTTTACCCGCGTGCGCTACGCCGGCACCGGCTTCCTGATGATCCGCCGCCACGTGCTGGAGGCGATGTGCCGCCACCCCAACTATGCCGGCCTGCAATTCTTCCGCGAGCATTCGCACGACACGCTGGCAGCGAGCCAGAACCGCTTCGCGCTGTTCGAATGCATGATCGATCCGACGACCGGCACCTACCTTTCCGAGGACTTCGCCTTCTGCAAGCGCTGGACCGACATCGGCGGCGAGATCTGGGCCGACATCGAGAGCTCGCTGGATCACGTCGGGCCGTCGGTGTTCCACGGCGACATCGCCTCGCAATTCGCAGCCGCGCCCGCGGCAGCTGCCGATGCGGCGTGAGCCTTCCGGGATGAGCGCCGGCGCATCCGGTCTGTCAGTCCCCGAGCGCACATTCGACGGCGGCTCGCGCTACCGCCTGCGCGATCTCTTCACACCGCTGGACACGCTTCTCGTCTCCGGCGGAGATCCGCGGCTGGCGCTCGACGCTGGGGATCGCGTCAACGCCTATGGCTGTGCAGCCTCGCCGGAACCGGAGATCTGGAATTTCGCCTCCTCGACGGCATCGACGATCTCGCAATTTGCCTATGACCGCGCCGCGCTGGCGCGCGAAGAGCTGATGCACAGGTGCCTGTTCGACGAGGTCGAGATCGCCTTCGATGCGCGCTGCGAGGGCATGCGCGAGGAGCTGCGCGGCCATCTCCAGCTCTCGCCGCGCGTCGACGTCGTGTTCTCGCCGTCTGGCACCGATTCCCAGCTTCACGCCCTGTTCCTGGCGCGTGCGGTGCTCGGCGCGCCGCCAGTGACGATCGTGGTCGGCGCCGACCAGACCGGTAGCGGCACGGCCCATACCGCGCGCGGTCACCATTTCAGTTCCATGACGGCGAGCGGCTTTGCGGTGCGCAAGGACGGCGCGGTTGCCGGACTCGCCGGCGCCAGCGTGCCGTTGCCGCTGCTTCGGGCCGGGCCCGGGATCGCAATGCGCGCCGACACCGATGCCGCGGTGCTGGGTGCGATCGAAGCGACGATCGCGCAAGGCGCGCCCGTGCTGCTTCAGATCATGGATTCCTCGAAGCTCGGCTGGCGCGCGCCGAGCGCGGCCTGTCTCGACGAGATCGCGCGGCGCTGGCCGCGCAAGGTTCAGGTCGTCGTCGACGCCTGTCAGGCGCGGCTCGGCCGCCGCCGGCTGCGCTCCTATCTCGACCGCGGCTATATGGTGCTGATCACCGGCTCGAAATTCTTCGGCGGCCCTGCCTTCAGCGGCGCGCTTCTGGTGCCGAAAGGGCTGTCGCGGTCGCTCGACCGGATTGAGGGGATTGCGCCGGGCTTCTTCGACTATGCCGGCCGCTGCGATTGGCCGATGGCCTGGACGGCGCTGCGCTCACGCTTCGAGCGCCGGCCGAATTTCGGACAATGGCTGCGCTGGGAGGCGGCGCTCGCGGAGATCGGCAGCTACTACGCCGTGCCTGGAGCCTTCCGCGTCAGGGCGCTGGCCGAGCTTGCCGCCGGCATCGACAGCATGATCGCGCTGTCGCCGTCGCTTCAACCCGTTGCAACGGCGACCGCGAAGACTGCCGGGGACGACGAGGAGTTCGCGCACGCCACGATCTTTCCGTTCATGCTGCTGCGCGACGGCAAGCCGGTCTCGATTGCCGAGACCGGCGCCGTCCATCGGGCGCTGCGGCGTGACATGAACGACGAGATCAGCGGCAGCGCGGCGGACCGGCAGGTCGCCGTCCAGCGCAGCCTGATCGGCCAGCCGGTCCGGCTGGAACGGCAGGACGACGCGCCGCAGGCCGTGCTGCGCCTTTGCGTCGGCGCGCGGCTCGTGACCGAGGCCTGGTCGCCGGATATGGCGCAGGCACAACGCAATGTGCAGCACCTGCTCGATCGTATCGCCCATGTCCTGGTGAAGATCGAGCTGCTGCTTGACCGCGGCGCAGCCGCAACCGCGCCGGAAAGATCCGCGCTCGAGGTATGAGATGCAGCATCCAGTTTCCGCGCCGATCGGCGTGACCGTGCCGAACTATGCCGACCGCATCGGCTTTGCGCAGCTGACGCGCCAGGCCTTCGAAGGTGTCGATCTGCAGCCACTGCGCGATCAGCTCGTCACGCGGATCACGGAAGGAGCAGCGCACGCGGGCGAAGGCCTCGACCTATCGCTGATCGTCCAGCTTCTCGGCGACAAGGCGGCGGGGCTCGCGATCCAGTCGGAGGTGCTGACCTTCCATCAATTGTTTCGCACGCCCGCTGCGGCTCCGAAGGCCGGCTTGCGCGTGCTCGCGCTAGCGGCCGACATCGACATGGGCGGCAACACGCCGATCGAATTCCTGCTCGAAGGCTCCGATTTCGAGCTGTTGACGCTCTATGTGACCAAGGATGTCGGCTTGCCTGAGACGTTGCCCGATCACGACGTTGCCATCGTGGTAGCATCCGATTCCGAGGAATGCCGGGAAACGCTGGCCCTGATCGAAAAGGCCGCGCCGCATTGGCCGCGTCCGCTGCTCAATCGCCCCGATCTCATCGGCAACCTCGATCGCGACAAGCTGTATCGGCTGCTGGCGGGCATCCCTGGTCTCGAGATCCCATCGACCATCCACGCCACGCGCGCGCAATTGACGGATCTCGCGCAGGGCCGGATCGCTTGCGAGGACATCGCCGGCGAATTATGCTTTCCGATGATCGCGCGGCCGCGCGGCACGCATGCCGGTGTCGGGCTCGCGAAACTCGACGATGCGCCGGCACTCGCGGCCTATCTCGCCGAGCGCGAGGAGCAGGATTTCTTCGTCGCGCGCTTCGTCGATTATGTGAGCCCCGACGGGCTCTACCGCAAATATCGTCTCGCGATGGTCGACGGCAAGCCCTACGCCTGCCACATGGCGATCGCCGATCGTTGGGACATCTGGTATCTCAACGCCTACATGGCGTTCAGCGAGGAGAAGCGGGCTGAAGAGGCCGTCTTCATGCTGGACTTCGACCACGCCTTCGCCGCGCGCCACAAGGCCGCGCTCGACGAGATGAGCCGGCGCGTCGGCCTCGATTATTTCATCGTCGATTGCGCCGAGAACCAGAACCGTGAGCTGCTGGTCTTCGAAGCCGACAACACCGCCGTCGTGCACAACATGGATTCGCCGGTCGTGTTTCCGTACAAGCCGCCGCAGATGCGCAAGATATTTGCCGCGTTCACGGCGATGCTGTCGCGGCACGCAGGAGAGAGCAAGGCGAGCGCAGCATGAACGAGATCATCCGCAACGCACAAAGCTCCGTCGCGCATGCTTCGCTCGATCCGCAGGACTGGGGCGAATTTCGCACCCTCGCCCATCGCATGCTGGACGAGGCGATCGACGGCATCGCCAATGTCCGCGCGCGGCCGGTGTGGCAGCCGATTCCCGATGGCATTCGCGCGGCATTGAAGGCCGACGTGCCGCGCGAGGCGAGCGACCTTGCCGATGTCTATCGCGAATTTGCCGAGCATGTCGCGCCCTATGCGACCGGTAACGTCCATCCCGGGTTCATGGGCTGGGTGCATGGCGGCGGCACCGCGGTCGGCATGCTCGCGGAGATGCTCGCAGCCGGCCTCAATGCCAATCTCGGCGGACGCGATCACATGCCGATCGAAGTCGAGCGCCAGATCGTCGCGTGGATGCGGCGCCTGTTGGATTTCCCGGAGAGTGCGAGCGGCATCTTCGTCACGGGCACGTCGATGGCCAATTTGATGGCGGTGCTGGTGGCGCGCACCGCTGCGCTCGGGATGCTGGCGCGGCAGCACGGCATCGGCAATGACGGCGCGCTGCTCACGGCCTACACATCGCAGGCTGCGCATGGCTGTGTCGCCAGGGCGATGGACATTGCCGGGCTCGGCACCGATGCGCTGCGCAAGATCGGCGTCGACGCCGATCATCGTATCGACGTCGCCGCGCTGCGCGCACAGATCGCGATCGATCGCGAGGTCGGCTTCAAGCCGTTTCTCGTCGTCGCATCCGCCGGCACGGTCGATATCGGCGCGATCGACGATCTCGAGGCGATCGCTGCGCTGTGCGGCGAGGAAGGAATCTGGTTTCACGTCGATGGTGCCTTCGGAGCGCTCGCGATCTTCTCGCCCGAGCTCGTGCCCATGCTCGGCGGCATCGAGCTCGCCGATTCCATTGCGCTCGACTTCCACAAATGGGGGCAGGTGCCCTACGACGCCGGCTTCCTGCTGGTGCGCGACGGCGAGCAGCACCGGCAGGCCTTTGCGCAGCCGGCGGCCTATCTGCGCCGCGAGGCGAGGGGGCTTGCGGCGGGCGCGGTCTGGCCCTGCGATCTCGGACCCGACCTGTCGCGCGGCTTCCGCGCGCTGAAGACCTGGTTCACGCTGAAGACGTTCGGCACCGACAGGCTGGGCGCGGTGATCGCGCGAAGCTGCGCGCTGGCGAAATATCTGGAGACGCGCGTGCTGGCCGAGCCGCGGCTGGAATTGCTGGCGCCGGTGAACCTTAACATCGTCTGCTTCCGCTACCGCGCCGACGATGCAGTCAATCGCGAGATCGTCGCCGATGTCCAGGAGTCCGGCGTCGCGGCGCCCTCGAGCACGACGCTGGACGGCAGGTTCGCGATCCGCGCTGCCATCGTCAATCACCGTACCGACGAGACGGACATCGACGCGCTTGTGGCTGCGGTGCTCGAGTTCGGCGCGCGGCGCGCCGGCGACGGTCTGATCGAGATCGAGGCGCCGCCGCTGGCGGCGCCGTGACCAGGAATGCAATCGAAACGACAACGGCCCCGGAGATGATCCGGGGCCGTTGTCATTTGGGCAGGCTGATGCGTGCCGATCAGGCGGCCGAGCTGACGTCGCCCTTGGGATGCGTCGCTTGGTACTGGTCCCTCAGCTTCTCTTCATAGGCGATCAGCTTGCGGGCATCCTTCAGCGCCCGGTAGAGATCGCCGCTCATGATGTTGTTGTTGATGCTTTCGATGATCGGCCAGGCGCTCGGCACCGCGGTGACGATGTCGCGCACCAGGTTGAAGTAGGTGCCGTGCTGGCTCTGCGGATCCGGCGAGATGTACATCAGCTGGACGGCGAGATAGACGAGCTTGGCCGGCGTGTCGGCGGTCTCCGGCGTGAGGATGTCGCGCTCGCGCAGGATGGGCACGTTGTCGCCGTCGATCAGGAGGCGGGCGCGCTGGTCGGTGTTGGTGATCACCGAATTGCCGACGATGATGCGTTCGTGCGGTTTGAGCTCAACCTTGAGAGCCATGCCTGTTCTCCATCAACCCTTTTACAACGATCCGTCGCGGCGTTCGTGCGATGAGGGCGATCGTTCGTGATTTGGAGCCGATCCTTGCGCAACATGGTTAACAGGTCGTAAACGACGGGGTCGGGGACGGAAAATGCAACAATTTCAAGGCCGGTAGCGGCATTTCCAGGCGTCTGCCGCGGCCTCGAAGGGGGCTTTCAGCGTCGCGGCGGAAAAAGTGCGGGTTTCATTTCACGGATTGTTAGAGGCTTGGACGCACGGTCCGGCGGTCGTCTGATCAATTATGGTCAGATAGGACGCGTAGCTACCAGAAAGGTAACAGTATGTCCGTCGTTCTCTCCGCATCGGTTCGCCAGAACCTGCTCTCCCTCCAGTCCACCGCCGACCTCCTCGCCACCACCCAGTCCCGTCTGTCGACTGGCCGCAAGGTGAACTCGGCTCTGGATAATCCCACCAACTTCTTCACCGCCCAGGGCCTTGATAACCGCGCCAGCGACATCGGCAATCTGCTCGATGGCATCGGCAACGGCGTTCAGGTTCTCCAGGCAGCCAACACCGGCATCACCTCGCTGCAGAAGCTGGTGGACAGCGCTAAGTCGATCGCCAACCAGGTGCTGCAGAGCCCGACGGGCTACTCCACCAAGTCGACCGTGACCTCGACCGCCATCACCGGCGCGACCGCCAACAACCTGCTCGGCACCGGTTACACCAACAGCACCGTCGCCGGCTCCGTCATCCAGAACGACAACACCGGCACTGCGGCCAACATCACCGCTTCCACCCAGCTGGTTGGCACCGCGGGCGCGACGTCCGACGACCTCAGCACCGCCATCACCACCGGCTCGGTCCTGACGATCAACGGCAAGACCATCACGTTCGACAACACCGTGACCACCTCGACCAAGGACGCCGCCGGTAACTTCACCATCGGCATCAAGACGGGCGTTGGCGGCAGCACCTTGACGGTGGGCACTGTGCTCTCCGCGATCGACAGCATCACCGGCACCGGCACCGCTTCGACCGTCGCGGCTGGTAAGCTCACGCTGAGCACCGGCACGACCTCGGATCTCACGATTGCGGGTTCGGGCAACGTGCTGGCCGCGCTCGGTCTCACCGCCGGCACGACCGCCCGCGTCCCCCCCGCCATCTCGGGCCAGACGCTGACGATCGCCGCCACCGGTGGCGGCACCGCGAGCAGCATCACCTTCGGCACCGGCGCTGGCCAGGTCAACACGCTGAACGGGCTCAATTCGGCGCTGGCGGCCAACAACCTGCAGGCCTCGATTGACTCGACCGGCGTGATCTCCATCACGACGACGAACGACGCGGCCTCCTCGACGATCGGCACGCTCGGCGGCTCGGCCTTTACCGCCACCGGTCCGTTCCACAGCGTTGCCGTCGGGGCTCCGGTTGCCGATCCGACCTCGCAGACCCAGCGTGCAGGCCTGGTTGCGCAGTACAACAACGTGCTCGCGCAGATCAACACGACCGCGCAGGATGCCTCCTTCAACGGCGTCAACCTGCTCAACGGCGACACGCTGAAGCTGACGTTCAACGAAACCGGCAAGTCGACGCTGAGCATCACCGGTGTGACCTTCAATACCGCGGGTCTCAACATCTCGACCCTCGCCTCGGGCACCGACTTCCTGGACAACGCCTCGGCCAACAAGGTCCTGACCACGCTCAATGCCGCCAGCAGCACGCTGCGTTCGGAAGCATCGACGCTGGGTTCGAACCTGTCGGTCGTGCAGATCCGCCAGGACTTCAACAAGAACCTGATCAACGTCCTGCAGACCGGTTCGTCCAACCTGACGCTGGCCGACACCAACGAGGAAGCGGCCAACAGCCAGGCGCTGTCGACCCGCCAGTCGATCGCGGTCTCGGCGTTGTCGCTGGCCAACCAGTCGCAGCAGAGCGTGTTGCAGCTCCTGCGCTGATACGCGGCGAAAATCGTCAAACAAGGCATCGCGGCGGGGCTCTTGCCCCGCCGCTTTTCTTTGTCGGGTGACATGCTTCCGGTGCGGCGTTCCCGGGCAGCCCGGCGGATTAACGCTTCATTAACCTAACGGCTTAAAGCGCCATTAACCTTAACTTAAAGGACAGGCTCTAAAACTGGACAAAAGCTCATCTGCCAGATCGGCCTGGACTGATTCGTACAGCGTCGCGCTTCAAGAGGAAGATCCGCCAATGTCCAACATCGTTCTCTCGGCATCAGTTCGCCAGAACCTGTTGTCACTGCAGTCGACGGCCGACCTGCTGGCCACCACGCAAGGACGCCTTTCGACCGGCAAGAAGGTGAACACGGCGCTTGATAACCCCACCAACTTCTTCACCGCACAGGGGCTCGACAATCGCGCCAGCGACATCAGCAATCTCCTGGATGGCATCAGCAACGGCGTGCAGGTGCTGCAGGCCGCCAACACCGGCATCACCTCGCTGCAAAAGCTGGTCGACAGCGCCAAATCGATCGCCAGCCAGGTGCTGCAGAGCCCGACGGGGTACTCGCCCAAATCCAACGTGACGGCGGCCGCGGTCCCTGGTGCGACCGCCAACAACCTGCTGGGCACCGCCTTCACCAACAACACGGTCACGGGCAGCCTCGTCAACAATGACGACACCGGCGGCGCGGCGCCGATCACCGGCGCGACCAAGCTGGTCGGCACCGCCGGCGCAGGATCCAATGATCTGGGTACTGCCATCACCAACGGCTCGGTCCTGACCGTCGACGGCAAGACGATCACCTTCTCGACCGCGCAGACCACCTCGACCACCGACTCGTTCGGCAACGTCACGATCGGCATCGGCGCCGGCAGCAACCTCACGGTGCAGACTGTGCTGAGTGCAATCGACGGCATCACCGGAGCCGCGACGGCCTCGACCGTTTCCGGCGGTCAGCTCGTGCTCAGCACCGGTACGAGCCAGGATCTGGCGATCTCCGGCTCGGGCAACGTGCTCACGGCGCTCGGCCTCACTGCCGGCACCACCGCCCGCGTTCCGCCCCCACTCAGCGGCAAGACGCTGACGATCGGCGCGACCGGCGGCGGCACCCAGACCAGCGTCACCTTCGGCTTCGGCGTCGGGCAGGTTTCCACGCTCAATCAGCTCAATGCGGCGCTGGCGTCGAACAATCTGCAAGCGACGATCGACCCGACGGGTCATCTCAATATCGTGACCTCCAACGATGCGGCTTCCTTGACGATCGGCGCAATCGGCGGCACGGCCGCGGCGAGCGGCCAGCCCTTCTATGGTCTGATCGCGCAGGCGCCCACCGCGGACCCGAATTCGCAGTCGACGCGCGCCAATCTCGTCGCGCAGTACAACAACGTGCTCGCGCAAATCAACACCACCGCGCAAGACTCCTCCTTCAACGGCGTGAACCTGCTGAACGGCGATACGCTCAAGCTCGTGTTCAACGAAACGGGACGTTCGACGCTGACAATTCAAGGCGTGACGCTCAACGACGCCGGCCTCAGCCTTGCGCCCTTGAACCAGGGCGTTGATTTCCTGGACTCGAAATCGGCGAACGCCATTCTGACTTCGCTCAACTCGGCCAGCACCACGCTGCGTGCCGAGGCGTCGACGCTCGGTTCGAACCTGTCGATCGTGCAGATCCGTCAGGACTTCAGCAAGAACCTGATCAACGTGCTGCAGACCGGCTCGTCGAGCCTGACGCTTGCGGACACCAACGAGGAAGCGGCCAACAGCCAGGCGCTCTCGACGCGCCAGTCGATCGCAGTCTCCGCGCTGTCGCTCGCCAACCAGTCGCAGCAGAGCGTGCTTCAGCTCCTCCGCTAAGCGCGACGCTGACGTACACGATGAATCATTCAACGGCGAAGCCTAGGCTTCGTCGTTGTTTTGAGCGAGATCGCTAACTGTCGATTAGCTCAGATCAGCGCATGATGGCTGCAATCGTTTACAGTGCGCGCACTCGGATTTAGCCTTGAGGTGAAGGTGGATGCCGCGACCAGTAATTGTCCGGAGATCGTCGGCACTCTCACGTAAGCAAATCTTAAGCGGTGCTGCCTAGGGTTGGGAAAGAAATCCTTAAGCCTGTACAACGGGCGAGGAAACCTCCAGGGTGATCGATGTCGAGTTCTGCTGCTTCGGCCTACGCGCGTGTAGCCACGACCACTGCGTCTCCTCGCGATATCGAGGCGCAGACGCTCCTGAAGGCCGCGAACAAGCTGCAGGACGCCATCAACAGCGCCGATCCCTTCAACGAGCAGACGACGCAGGCGTTGATGTTCAACCGCAAGCTCTGGACCATCTTCCTGAGCGAGGCGATGCGCGACACCAATCCGCAGCCGCTCGACGTTCGGCAGAAGATCGCCAACATCAGCGTGTTCGTGCTGAGCCAGACTGCAGCGCTGCTGATGAGCCCGCAGCTCGATCACTTCCGCCCACTGATCGAGATCAATCGCAATATCGCCGCCGGTCTTTCGGGACGATCGTAACGCGACCGGTTCGAACGACCTCGATACGGCCGTCGCGACCCGTGGCGTGAATGTCAGGCGCTGCGATCAGTGCTGAGTGGACGCGGGGGCTCGGACTTCATGTCCAGTGCGTGGAAATAGGCCCGGCGCCGCAGCATCGCTTCGTCCGGAAACTGATCGACAACCGCATCGGTCCGTTCGTTCACGACCTGGAACACGAAGGACGCGGCGGGCTGGTTGAAAACGACCTGGCGTGAAACGCTATCGCTGGTGTTCTGCAAATCATTGCGCGCAGCTGCGCTGGTATTGCTCGCGGCGACCGTCTGGCTCACCGGCAAATCAGTTTGCACGGCCTCGTTCGCCGCCGCATTGGACGTCGTTATGATCTGCACGGGGGCCGGTATCCCCACCGGCCTGATGCTGAAATCTGTACTCATGGCAGCCTCCTGGTTGCCTCGTCTGAGTCAAATCCCAACCCCTCTCAATACGCAACCATTGAACACCAGGATTGAAGACCGGGTAAGCAAACGTGCCTAACCGCGCGACGAAATCGCCGCGCGGTTTTTCGTAAAATTGCAGGGAGTTTTCGCGCGCGCTCAGAGCGAGCGGCTGACCGCGAGCGGGGTGATGTGGCGTGGGCCCGGAGCCGCGCGGCGTCCCGCCGCCGTATAGGTGTTGGGCACGTTGCGCTTCTGGATCTCGGCGTTTACGCCGCGCACCACGCTCTCGGAGACCGCGTGTGCGGTCGCGAGCACGGTGAGATTGACCTGGAGCATCGCGCGGAACGCATCGTGGTGCCGATGCAGCGTCGAGAGCAGCTCAGGTGCGGATTTCGCGAGCTGGGCCTGGTTCGTCTTCAACTCGCTGACGGCGCTGACATAGTTTCGCGACAGCTCCAGCTTCTTGCTCTCGAGCGTCATCGCTTCGCGGACCTGGCCGGCGCGGACGAGCTCGGTCTCGCGCTCGACCAGTCCGAGCAGGGCGTTCATCGCATCCATCAGCTGCTCGGCGACCTTGCGCGCCTCGGCGTTGCCGGGTGCGGTGTTCGGGCGCTGCGCTTGCACCGACTGACGTGAGGCGTTGAAGTGGTTCATCTCGGTTGACCTTATGCCGTGCGGATCGTTTTCGCCTGCTGCATGATGAGGGTGCGGTAGACTTCGGTGGCGACACCGACGCCGCCGGCCTTGGCGAAGTTCTTGGAATATTGCTCGGTCAGCATCGAACGCCATACGCCGGTGCCCGGGGTGTCGCCGAACGGGCCTTCGCCCTTCAGGCCCGAGGTCATCTGTGAGAACATGCTGTTGAGGAACATCGCCTCGAAATCGGTGGCGGTCTTCTGCGCCTTCGACTGCTGCTGCGGCGAGACCTTCTGCAACGCGGCGGCGAGCTCGAAGTCGGGCCGGCCGTTGCGGCTCTCCACCGAGAAGGCCGAGGAGGTGACGACGTGCGGGGTGTTGATCATGCTGGTCTGCATCACATCACCTCGATGTCGGCTTCGATCGCGCCGGCGGCCTTGATCGCCTGGAGGATGCTGATGAGGTCGCGCGGGCCGATGCCGAGGCCGTTGAGCCCGTCGACGAGCTGCTGAAGCGAGACGCCGTCCTTGACGACGGCGAACTTCTTGCCGTCCTCGACGACGCTGACGCCGGTGCGCGGCGTGACCACGGTGCGCCCCCGTGACAGCGGGTTGGGCTGGCTGACCTGGGGGCTCTCGGAGATGGTGACGGTGAGGTTGCCTTGCGCCACCGCGACGGTGGCGACGCGAACGTCGCGGCCCATCACGATGATGCCGCTGCGTTCGTCGATGACGATCTTGGCGGCGAGATCAGGATCGACCTGGAGCTGCTCGATCTCGGTGAGGAAGGCGACGACGTTGCCCTTGAACTCCGGCGGGATCGAAAGCTGCACCGTCGAGGGATCGATCGGTTCGGCGCTCTTGACGCCGAGATAGTCGTTGATCGCGGCCGCGATCCGCTTGGCTGTGGTGAAGTCGGCGTTGCGCAGCGCGAGCCGCACGTTCGGTAGCCGATTGAGCGCGAACTCGATCTCGCGCTCGATGATGGCGCCGTTGGCGATGCGGCCGACGGTCGGAACGCCGCGCACGATTTTCGCTGCTTCGCCTTCGGCCTGGAAACCGGAGATCGCGAGCGAGCCCTGTCCGACCGCGTAGACATTGCCGTCGGCGCCGAGCAGGGGCGTGACCAGCAGGGTGCCGCCGCGCAGATCCTTGGCGTCGCCCAGCGCGGAGACGGTGACGTCCATGCGCGTGCCCTGGGTGGCGAAGGCCGGCAGATTGCCCGTGACCATCACGGCGGCGACGTTGCCGGTGCGGATGGTGGCGCCGCGGATGTTGACGCCCATGCGTTCGAGCATCGCTTGCAGCGACTGCTTGGTGAAAGGGATGTTGTTGAGCGTGTCGCCGGTGCCGTTGAGGCCGACGACGAGGCCGTAGCCGATGAGCTGGTTCTGCCGCACGCCCTCGATATTGGCGAGGTCCTTGATGCGCGATGTCGCGCTTGCAGACGTGACCGAGAGCGCCAGCGCTGACAGCGCGGCGCAGGCCACCCCAACAATCCTCACCCAACGAACGCCTGGCATCCTCTGCTCCCCGAGGCTCCTCAAATCTCGGACCCTCCACGACACTCCCATGACGAGCTGGTCCGACGCTTTCCTTGCGAGTGCTGTGCCAACGCGGGGCAGCGGGGTTACGTGATTGAATAGGTTGAATAAACCTGTTTCCACCGGTGTCAGGGAGCGTTCTCCCTGAGGAGCGAAACTGCCGCCTGTCGGCAGATTTTGCCGGGCCGTTTACGCGCCGTTAACCATAAGACGGCGAAGGTGACGGCATCGATCACCCGGATTCCCGCGATGCGCATCTACGGACCGAACGGCACCACGCTTGGTACGCCGGCCAGCCTGGCCAAGCGGACGAGCTCCGGCACCTTCGTGCTGCCCGACACCTCGTCGGCGCAGGAGACGCGGGGCGCTGCCGCACCGAAGGCCGCCGCGAACATCGACGGGCTGCTCGCGCTGCAGGGCATCGAGGAAGATCCGGTCGAACGCCGCAAGCGCTCGGTCGCCCGCGGCAGGACCGCGCTCGACGTGCTCGACGATCTCAAGATGGGACTACTGTCCGGCAATCTCGACGCCTCGACCGTGATGCGGCTGCGCGATGCCGCGGCGAACTTGAAATCGTCCTCGGGCGATCCTGGTTTGGATTCCGTGCTGTCCGAGATCGAGCTGCGCGTCGAGGTCGAGCTGGCCAAGGCCGGGCAGGCTTAGTCAGGTTTAGCAGGCTGTCGTCGCCCGGCTTGACCGGGCGAGCCAGTATTCCAGAGACAGTCATTGTTGAATCGAGAGGCCGCGGCGTACTGGATGCTCCGGTCAAGCCGGGGCATGACAGCGGAGTTTGGAGCGGCGTGCGAACAGCTTGCTCCAGACTTTGCCATTCACGCCGCTTCGTCCTTCAACTGCGCGTCGTAGCGGCGCTGGGCGGCGAGCACGTCCTTCAGGTTCTGCTCGGCCCAATCGCGCAGGGGATCGACGGCGGCCGCGAGCGTCAGCCCGAGCTGCGTGATCGAATATTCCACCGTCACCGGTACGGTTGCGATGGCGTGACGCTTGATCAGGCCGTCGCGCTCGAGCGACTTGAGAACCTGGCTCAACATCTTCTGCGAAATGCCTTCAATCGTTCGGCGCAACTGATTGAAGCGCATCGGCTCCTCGCGCAGCAGCAGCAGGATCAGCACCGCCCATTTGTCGCCGACGCGGTCGAGGATCTGGCGCGTGGGGCAGTTCGCTGCATAGACGTCTGGCTTCATCGTCAACTCCTCGCGATCCGTTTGGCCCCTTGCCGGCTCGCGCGCCGGTGACGGGTCCCGGTTACCCTTGCGTAATCAGGTAAGCACAAAGTGCTCTCTTAACACCAGCATCCTTTGCGATATCTAGTAACCGTTAGTTACCAAAAGAAGCAAAGGAGCCTTCCATGAAAATCGCAGTCGTCGGCGCCTCGGGCCGGGCCGGGTCGGAGATCACCAAGGAACTGTCGCGGCGCGGCCATGCGGTCACGGCGATCGCCCGGAACCCTGAGAAGATCGCGACCCTGCCGAACGTCACGTCCACCAAGGGCGACGTGCTCGACCAAGCCGGCCTTGCCAGGCTGTGGGCCGGGCATGACGTCGCCGTGAGTTCCGTGCACTTCCTGGCCAGCGATCCGCTCAAGCTAATCGGCGCGGCGAAGGCGTCCGGCGTCGGTCGCTACCTCGTTGTCGGCGGTGCCGGCAGCCTGGAAGTCGCTCCCGGCGTCAAACTGGTTACAACCCCCGGTTTTCCCGCCCAATACAAGGCCGAAGCGGAGGCGGGCGGGGCTTTCCTTGACCTGCTGCGACAGGAAAAGGACCTGAACTGGACCTTCATCTCGCCGTCGGCCCTCTTCATCGAAGGCGAGCGAACCGGCAAGTTCCGGCTCGGCACCGATCAGCTTCTCGCAGATGCGAACGGGAAAAGCTGGATCAGCTTCGCCGATTACGCCATTGCGCTCGCCGACGAGATCGAGCGGCCGGCCCATCCGAAGCAGCGTTTCACGGTCGGTTACTAGGCCTTCGGCCGCCCCCGGGCTCTCCAGGATAAACCTTCCTGTGCAAGGGCTTGGGGGCGCTAACCGAACGATCAGGGAAATATTGTCTGTCACATGAGGCCACTATATAAGCCCGGCTTAACGGACCCGTTTCCGTTGCGAGTCGTTGCTTAGACAGATAGGCCGCCCTTGGAAAAGTTGAAAAACTACCGACCGACCGAAAAAGAGCCTTTCATGAACGACCGGCAGAAGGAGTACTTCCGTTTGAAGCTCCTCGCCTGGAAGGATGAGATCCTCAAAGAGTCCAAGCTCACGCTGCAGGCTCTGCAGGAGGAGAACGTGAACCACCCCGATCTCGCCGATCGGGCATCGTCCGAAACCGACCGCGCCATCGAACTCCGCGCCCGCGACCGCCAGCGCAAGTTGATCGCCAAGATCGACGCCGCGCTCCAGCGTATCGAGGACAACACTTACGGCTATTGCGAGGACACCGGCGAGCCGATCTCTTTGAAGCGGCTCGAAGCCCGGCCCATCGCAACGCTCTCGGTGGAAGCGCAGGAGCGCCACGAGAAACGCGAGAAGGTCTACCGCGACGAATAGAGTCCGAGCCGCAGCGATGCGGCTCTTTGTTTTTGGACTCACGGTGCCGCTTGAGCGCCGTGATCAGCATTTTGTCTGCCGCTTGCCGTGATGCGCATTAGCGCAGGGCGCGATCGCGAAAAGTGAATCACGATCAATGGGCTGGAGTCACTTCCTCCGAGCTCACGTAAGTTCGGATGAGAAACAGCCTTCACTTCAGGTGCGGGAGGTTTTGCGAGTCGCATCAACGAGATCGACTCGAATGCTGAGGCACCGATCCGGCAGCTTCACACATCGCTGCAATCAGGCTTGGCTGCAATCGGGCTTGGCTGCAATCAGGCTTGCTGCGACGCCACAAGGCGCGCATCGCCATAAAGCCTGGACCAGCTCAACATTTCCTTAAACGCCGGCAACAGGCCGTAGGCCGCGTCCGTCAGCTCGTACTCGACTCTCAAGGGTTTCTCCGCGAAGACGGCTCGCGACACCAGGCCATCCTGCTCGAGCTCGCGCAGCTGCGTGGTCAGCATGTGCTGGGTGATGCCGCCGATTGATCGCCGCAACGCGCCGAAACGGACGGCGCCGTTCATCAGCGCAAACAGGATCTCCAATTTCCACTTGCCGCCAAGCGCATGGATGGCGCGCTTGAAGTCGGCGAGCAGGGCAGGGTCGGGGCTGCAATCGCAGTCGCTGTCGCAAACACTGGTCAGGTTTTCCATACCGGTCTCGAAATCCATTCTACTTGTTCCCCGGGGAGATAGTGACCAGATGCGGCCTTGAGCAGGGTGGCGGAACCAATTCGCCCAGCCTGCGCAGTGAGGGGAGTTCGGCAATGAGCATTGTTCTGGTCACCGGCGGATCCGGCTTCGTCGGCATCCATGTCGTCCTGCAACTTCTGGCCGCCGGCCATCAGGTGCGGACCACGGTGCGCCGTCCGGACCGGCAGGCCGACGTGCTGGCGATGTTGCGCGAGGGTGGAGCTGCGTCGCCGGAAAGCCTGTCCTTTTTCACCGCCGATCTCACCGCGGACGACGGCTGGCGCGAGGCCGTCGCCGGCTGCGATTACGTGCTCCATGTCGCCTCGCCATTGTCGACCAGTGTTCCCAAGGACGAGAACGAGATGATCATCCCGGCCCGCGACGGCACGCTGCGGGTGCTGCGCGCCGCGCGCGAGTCCGGCGTCAAACGGGTTGTAATTACCTCGTCGTTGGGCGCGATCGGTTATGGCCATCCGCCGCGCGAAAAACCGTTCGACGAGACCGACTGGACCAATCTCGGCGGCGCCGACGTGCAGCCCTACATCAAATCCAAGACGCTGGCCGAGCGGGCGGCCTGGGATTTCATCGCGCGCGAGGGCGGCGGGCTTGAATTATCGGTCGTCAATCCCACCGGCATTTTCGGCCCGGTGCTGGGGCCCGACTTCTCCGGCTCGATCGAGATCGTCAAATCGCTGCTCGACGGCGCCATGCCGGCGGTGCCGCGGGTCTATTTCGGCGTGGTCGACGTGCGCGACGTGGCCGATTTGCACCTGCGTGCGATGACGGCGCCCGAAGCGAAAGGCGAGCGCTTCATCGCGGTCTCCGGTGAGACGATGTCGATCCTCGATATCGCCAGGGTGCTGCGGCGGGAACTCGGACCCAGGGCGCGCCGGGTTCCACGGCTCCAGGCCCCGGACTGGCTGGTGCGGCTGGCCGCGAACCGGATTCCGCTGCTGCGCGCGGTCGTACCGATGCTTGGAAGGGTTCGGCATTCCACCAGCGCCAAGGCGAGGTCGCTGCTCGGCTGGCAGGCCCGTTCCAACGACGAGGCGATCCTCGCGACGGCCGAAAGCCTGATCCGGCTCGGTCTCGTCAAGGGCTGAGGTCGCCCTTAGGAGTCCTTTGGGCCGTCCTTTGGCCCGCGCTTGTCACGCCGCGGCGGGGATGCTGAAGTGCCGACCTCAATTGCGTAGCGTGGGAGCCGGCGCCGATGGACAAGATTCTCAAAGCCGCAAAGGCGATAGCGCTCGCGCGCCGTAACCGCGCGCCGCTCGCGGCCCTCGACCATCCGCCGGCCGATGAAGCCGAGGGCTATCAGGTCCAGCGCGCGCTGCACGATCTGCTGCTGCCGCATGTCGGGCCGCTGGTCGGCTACAAGATCGGCTGCACCAGCCAGGTGATGCAGGACTATATCGGCATCCCGCATCCCTGCGGCGGCAGCGTGTTCCAGAAGGGCGTGCACGAGAGCGGGGCCAAGCTCTCAGCTGCCGACTATGTCCGTGTCGGCGTCGAGTGCGAGATCGCGGTGCGATTGAAGCGCGACCTCGCCGCCGGCGAGGCGCCGTTCACGGCCGAATGGGTCGGCGAGGCCGTCGAGGCCTATCATCCCGCGATCGAGATCGTCGACGACCGCTATGTGAAGTGGGAAACGATGGGTGCGCCGACGTTGATCGCCGACGATTTCTTCGCCGCCGGCTGCGTGCTGGGTGAGGCGGTGCCGCGCTCGTCGGTGCCGGATCTGAAGGCGGTCAAGGGCCGCGCCATCGTCAATGGCGAAGAGGTCAGCCACGGAACCGGCGCCGACGTGCTCGGCCATCCCCACAACGCACTCGCCTGGCTCGCCAACCACCTCGCCGCCGAGGGCAAGGGGCTGCATGCGGGGCAACTCGTGCTGACGGGCAGCCTGGTGAAGACGCTGTGGCTGAAGGCCGGCGACAAGGTGCGGATGGAGCTGGACGGGCTGGGCGTGGTGGAGGCGGAGTTCAAGTGAGGCTGCTAAGGCATTCCCCGCCGTCAGTCGTCCCAATTGCCTTTACAAAATACATGCGGCCCTCGCCAGGGGAGCTAGCGAGGGCCGCGTAGTACATCGTCGTTCGCGCCTAGGTTCGCGAACACGATGTGGGAGCTCGGGAGAGACTTAGAAGGGCAGCAGCACGTCCATGACTTGCTGGCCGTAGCGCGGCTGCTGCACGTCCGTGATCTGGCCGCGGCCGCCGTAGGCGATGCGGGCCTGCGCGATCTTGCTGGAATCGATGGTGTTGTCGCTCTGGATGTCTTCGGGGCGGACGATGCCGGCGACCACGAGCTCGCGGATCTCGTAGTTGACGCGGATCTCCTGCTTGCCTTCGACCACGAGGTTGCCGTTCGGCAGCACCTGGGTGACCACCGCGGCGACGTTGGTCTGCAGGGCTTCCGTGCGGTTGACCGAGCCCTTGCCGTCGGCGGAGGATGTCGAGTCCGTGGTGAGAAGGCGGCCGGGCAGGATCTTGAGCGGCTGCGTGACCGTCTGGCTGCCGATGAAATTGGTAATCCCCGAATCCTCCTTGGCGGTTCGGCTGCGCTGGGTCTCGTTGGCGATGTTGGCCTTGTCGGTGATGTTCACGGTCACGGTGAGGAGGTCGCCGACATGGGTCGCGCGCTGATCCTTGAAGAAGGCCCGGCTGCCGTTGCGCCACAGCGAGTTCGGATTGTAGGAGGCGACTTCCGGCTTCGGCATCGGCATCTGCACCGGCTTGTAGCCGGGCTGCGTCGTCGGATTGTCGATCGCCGACAATTTCGGTTGCTCGCCGATCTGCGACAGGCGGTCGATCGAGGAGCAGCCGCTCGCCAGCGCGCAAACCGCCAGCAGCAGACCAGAGATCGCGACGCGACGAAGGCGGGAAGCCGAACTGAACGTGGACATGACTTACTCTGACTTGGCTGGAGCTTGCGGGACGCGAACTTGCGGAATCTGGGCTTGGGCGATTTGAGCCTGCGATGCGGGGGCCTGGACCAGGTTTCGGACCAAAGCTGCAGTGTCGACGGGTGCGGGCGCTTCGTCCCGCTTCAGCGACGAGGTCTGCTCGACCGCAGGCGCCATCGGCGCGGACTGGCTCGCGCCCTGGATCGTCACCTGGCCGCGGCCGGTGACCATGCCGCTCAGCGTGCGCTTGGTCTGCAGGTTGAGCACGCTCACGGTGTCGCCCTCGGCGCCGCTCTCGAGCGCCTTGCCGCGCGTGGTGAGGTAGATCCCGGGGACCTGGTAGATGACGGTGACGCTCTGATCGCGCTGCACGAAGTCGGGCTTGACGATGTCGGCGACGCGGATCGGCATACCCGCCCGCATCGGCCGGCGCAGCTGCATGCCGAGCGTGCGATCGCGCGAGGCGGCCTCACCGGTGACCTCGGCCTTGGGCCGGCGCTCCAGCGCGATGTCGGAGGACTTCAGGAGATCGGCGCGGTCGATGTCGCGCGTCAGCACGGCCACTTCCACCGTCTCGATCGCGGTGCCGGTGAAACGCAGCTTGGTCGGCGTCGAATTGCTGTCGTTGTTGATCTCGAAGGCGATGTCGAAACGGCCGTTGCGGGCGTCATAGCGGGTTGCGACCGGCTGAAGCGCGCCGGTGTTGGAGGCATCGAGCCGCATGTCGGCGACGCCGCGGTCGAACGTGACGGCGATGTTGGCGGCTTCGCCAAGGCCGAAGCGGCGCTCGAGCGCCGAGGCCACCGCGGTCTCGAGGTCCTTGTTGGCGAGCGTGCGGGCGAGGCGGGTGACCTGGACTTCCTTGATGTCGCCGGTCATCACGCCGATCACCTGCTTTGCGCGTAGCACCGACAGCACATGCGCGACTGGCAGCGCGCCGGTGGTGCCGAGATCGGGCGAGCGGTAGACCGGGATCAGCGCGGCCGAGCCGGCATTGTCGATGAGATCGCCGACCCGCACCACGTCCGAGGTCACGGTGACGCTCGCGCGCAGCGTCGGCGCTGCGATGAAATCGTCGGCGGCCTGCGCCGGCAGCGCCAGCAGCAGGAAAGCGGAGATCGTGGCGAGGGTGGTGCGGATCATCGTCATCACCTCAGCGGAACAACGCCGTGGTCGATTGCATCATCTGGTCGGCGGCGCTGATGACCTTGGCGTTCATCTCGTAGGCGCGCTGCGCGGCGATCAGGTCGCTCATCTCCGAGACGACGTCGACATTGGCCTGCTCCAGGCTGCCCTGCGTGACCTTGCCGTAGCCTTCGGTGTTCGCGGTGCCGTCCTGCGGCGGGCCGGAAGAGGGCGTCTCGACGAACTGATTGTTGCCGACGGGCTGGAGGCCCGCCTTGTTGATGAAGCGGGTCACGCCGATCTGGCCCTGAACGGCCGACGTCGACGAACCCGGCAGCGTCACCGAGACCTGGCCCTGCTCGTTGACGGCGAGGCCGGAGGCGTTGTTCGGGATGGTGATGGTCGGCTGCACCGGGTTGCCCTGCGCGGTGACGACGCGGCCCTGGTTGTCCATCTGGAAGGTGCCGTCGCGGGTGTACTGGAAGGTGCCGTCGGGCATCAGGATCTTGAAGAAGCCTTCGCCCGAGATCGCGAGGTCGAGGTCGTTGCCGGTCTGCGACAGCGTGCCCTGCGTCATGCTGCGCGGCGTGCCGACGGTCTTGACGCCGCCGCCGATGTCGACGCCGACAGGCACGATGGTGCCCTGGTCCGAGGCCTGCGCGCCGACGCGGCGGACGTGCTCGTAGATCAGGTCCTGGAACGCCGCCGTCTGCTTCTTGAAACCGGTGGTGCGTAGGTTGGCGATGTTGTTGGAGATGACCTGGACGTTGAGTTCCTGGGCCGCCATTCCGGTCGCAGCGGTGTGGAGCGCTTGCATGTCAGTGATCCCCTAATCAGGCCGGAACGTCGGCGAGCTTCTCGATCGCCGATTTGTGGAGGTCGCTCTGCTGCTGGAGCAGATTGGCGATGGCGGTGTAGCTGCGCATGACCTCGACCATGCGGCTCATCTCGCCGACCGAGTTCACGTTGGACTTCTCGATGTAGCCCTGGCGCACGGTCGACTTGGTGATGGCCTGCGGGGTCGCGGAGCCGACGTCGTAGAGGTTGGCGCCGAGCTTGGTCAGTTTCGCCGGATCGTCGAACGCAGCCATGCGGATCTTGCCGCGGATCGAGTCGGTCTTGGCGGTGCCCTCGAGCACCGTGACGGTGCCGTCGGGCGCGACGTTGATGTCGTGGTCGGTGGGCTGGAAGGTGATCGGGCCGCCGGTGCCGAGCACGAGGTTGCCGTCGGAGGTGACGAGCTGGCCGGTGCTGTTGAGCGAGAACTTGCCGTCGCGGGTGTAGCGTTCGCCGCCATTGGCCTGCACCGCGAAGAACGCGTTGCCGTCGATCGCCATGTCGAGCGGGTTGTTGGTCGGCTCCATCGGCCCCTGGCCGACGTCGCGGAAGGTGCCGCGGTCCTGCACATAGGAGACCCGGCGGTCGGACGCGATGAAATTATCCTCACGCGCGTTCGAGTTGAGAAACTCCTCGAACAGCGAATGGTCGGCCTTGAAGCCGTTGGTGTTGGCATTGGCGACGTTGTTGGCGATGACATCCATCTGCCGTTCCAACGTCATCTGCCGTGACAAGCCGATCAGAAGCGCGTTCTGCATCGGAAATCTCCCCTGAGTGAGCCTGCCACCTCGCTCTCCCAAGCGCCTTGGCCGACCCGTGAACGAGACCGCCAGGTTCTCCCAAACCCTCCGGCCTCGGTCCTTTCTCAGCGAAAGCCGTGCCAACTCAAAAAGACTCGTAATTTCAATATCTTGTCGATTTCGAAGGGGCGCGGGAGGCGGCAGAAAGGTTCTGTTAGCCATGTTTGCCCGGCAGATTTTTCCTAGTGGAGGCCCAATCGAAAGAAACCGTTAACCATTATTACCGTAGCGTTTGCGTGTAAGAGGAGCGCACTGCGCTGGGGCATTTGTATCGCGTCACTGTCTGCCAGGAGGCTTCGCTCTTTCGACCCCTTATGAGATGAGCGAGCCTATCGACCATGGCAGACAATGAAGCGGAAGGCGGCGCAGCCGCCGAAGGCGCGGAAGCCGCTCCGCCGAAGAACAAGCTCAAGCTCATCATCATGGCCGTCGGCCTGCTCGCCGTCCTCGGCGGCGGTGCCGCGACCTGGTTCTTCTTCTTCCGTCATGGCGACGACGAGCATCACGCCGAGGCGGCGCCGCCGCCGAAGCCGCCGGCCTTCGTCGACGTGCCCGACATCATGGTCAACCTCGCCGGCGCGCCCGGAGAGCGCGTGCAATATCTCAAGCTCAAGATCGTGCTGGAGCTGAAGGAAGAGAAGCAGATCGAGGCGATCAAGCCGACGATGCCGCGCGTGACCGACATCTTCCAGACCTATGTGCGCGAGCTGCGCTCCTCCGACCTCAACGGATCCGCCGGCGTCTTCCGCCTCAAGGAAGAGCTGACCAAGCGCGTCAACGCGGCGGTCGCCCCGATCCAGGTCAGCGCGGTGCTGTTCAAGGAAGTCGTGATCCAGTGAGCATGACGGGCTAGGGATCATGGCAGGCACCGACCAACCAGACCAGGATGCAATTGCCGCCCAATGGGAGGCCTCGCTTGATTCCGAGGATCCGGCGGAGGCCGCGAAGGCTGCTGCCGAAAACGAACTATCCGAGACTATGGCCCTGCAATGGGCGGCCATGGTCGAGGACGGCAGCCGCGATCTCGGCGCCGGCAAGAATTCCGGCGAGCGGGTGCTGTCGCAGGAGGAGATCGACAATCTTCTCGGCTTCGCGGTTGGCGACGTCACGCTCGACGACCATTCCGGCATTCGCGCGATCATCGATTCAGCGATGGTCTCCTACGAGCGTCTGCCGATGCTCGAAATCGTCTTCGACCGCCTGGTGCGGTTGCTGACGACCTCCTTGCGCAATTTCACCTCCGACAACGTCGAAGTCTCGCTCGACCGCATCACCTCGGTGCGCTTCGGCGACTACATGAACTCGATCCCGCTGCCGGCCGTTCTCTCGGTGTTCAAGGCCGAGGAGTGGGAAAATTTCGGCATGGCGGTGGTCGATTCCAGCCTGATCTATTCGATGATCGACGTGCTGCTCGGCGGCCGGCGCGGCGCGAGCCAGCTCCGCATCGAGGGCCGGCCCTACACCACGATCGAGACCGAGCTGGTCAAGCGGCTGGTCGAGGTGGTGCTGGCCGACGCCGAGCAGGCGTTCCGGCCGCTGTCGCCGGTGACCTTCACGATCGATCGGCTCGAGACCAATCCGCGTTTCGCCGCGATCAGCCGTCCCGCCAACGCCGCGATCCTGGTGCGCCTGCGCATCGACATGGAAGATCGCGGCGGCAACATCGAGCTGCTGCTGCCTTACGCGACCATCGAGCCGATCCGGGGCGTCCTGCTCCAGATGTTCATGGGCGAAAAATTCGGCCGCGACACGATCTGGGAGGGCCATTTCGCCACCGAGATCAACCAGGCCGAGATCGCGGTCGACGCCGTGCTCTACGAGGCCGAAATCCCGCTCAAGCAGCTGATGCGGCTCAAGGTCGGCGACACCCTGCCGCTCGACATGCGCGCGGATGCCAACGTGACCGTGCGTTGCGGCGACGTCACCCTGACCGAGGGGCGGATGGGCCGGGTCGGCGACCGCGTCGCGATACGGGTGACGAAACCCCTGCGCAAGCCAAGTACGACACTTGCGATGTTCGAGAAGGTCGACGAGCAGAACAAGATGATGGAGGCCCCATGAACCACTCCCTGGGAATGGCGATCGAGACGCTGGTGGCTATCCTGCTGATGCTGACCATCGTCTACTGTGTCATGCTCAACAAGCGGCTGACGCGACTGAAGGCGGACGAGCATTCGCTGAAGGCGGTCATCGGCGAGCTGATCACCGCCACCGAGATCGCCGAGCGCGCGATCGGCGGGCTGAAGCTCGCGGTGCGCGACGTCAACGAGAACCTCGGCAGCCAGCTGGCGGCGGCGACACAGATGTCGGACCAGCTCTACAAGCAGCTCGGCGAAGCCGACAACGTGGTGCGGCGCCTGTCCAAGATCGCGATCGCGGCGCGCCCCGCGACGAGCCCGGAAACGGCCGAGGTGCCCGCGGCCAAGCCCTCATCGGCGAAAGCGGTGGCGGCTGCGGCCGAAGCCTTCTCCGAGCGCCGACGGTCCAACGGCCTCGCGGCATAAAGTCAGGGTATGAAATCCTTTCGTAACATCCGCGTCATTCCGGTCGTCCTGGTCGCCGTCGCAGGGCTCGCCACGCTCAAGGTCGTGGGCCTCGTGATCAATGGCGGCTATGTCTTCGACTACCAGCCGAGCCAGATCAAAAAATCCTGGGCGCAGGAGAATCTGAACTTTCCGACGGGGCGGGAAGACCCCGATATCACGGGATCTACCCATGGCGCGCCGAAAGAGGCGCCGAAGCCCGCCGCGCCCGAGACCAAGCCCGAGGGCACCGTGGTCAAGATGGACGAGGCCCAGCCGCAGGTCTCGGCATCCGAGCGCGCGATCCTGGAGCGCTTGCAGGCACGCCGCCAGGAGATCGAGTCCCGCCAGCGCGAGATCGACATCCGCGAGAGCCTGCTCAAGTCGGCCGAGAAGCGCATCGAAAACAAGGTCGAGGAGATGAAGGCGGTGGAATCCCGCATCTCCGCGACCCAGGCCGAGCAGAAGGCCGCCGAAGCCCAGCGCATGAAGGGCCTCGTGACCATGTATGAGGGCATGAAGCCCAAGGACGCCGCACGGGTGTTCGACCGGCTCGAGATGGGCGTGCTGATCGAGATCGCCTCGCAGATCGCGCCGCGAAAGATGTCGGACATCATGGGAGTGATGTCGCCGGAGGCCGCCGAGCGGCTGACGGTCGAGATGGCCCGCCGGGCCAATGGCGGCGGCGATCAATCGGCCGCGGCCGGTGATCTCCCCAAGATCGACGGCAAGCCGACGCAAAAGCCGAATTGAAGGCTCCGGAGGCGCGGCGCGCTGCGGCAGCCTGCGCGCAATCGCGCGGTCGTTCGGCCTGTACGCGGCTAGACGCCTTGCGCGTCTAGTGCGCGAACCGCTGTTGAACCCTGGGCCCCGTCGCGCTCAGCGGCTTGTCGACGGGAAGGAGGGTCTCGCAGTGCTGCCTGATCAGCGCAGCCTTCGTCGTGCGAGTCACGAGATGAAGGGTGCTGTGGCAGCAGGAGCACTCGTATACCTTTAGTGCATAGCCCCGCGCGATTGGAAAGACGGCTACGACCGCTCTTGCCTGGCTACATACAATGCAGTTGGCTTCTCCGCTCATTGATTGCTCCCCCAAAAAAGTTGACCAATCGCATTCGCATCGCAATGATCACATTTGATTCAGAGTCGTTGATGGACCGCAACACCTCTGAGGTTGTGCGAGCCTACTTAGCAACCAAGTACGCAGATCAAACGCGCCGGGGAGTGGGGTGATCGCCGCGAGCTTGACGTCCTCGCCGCACGAAGCACGTCGGCTCGCGTTGCAGATGCAGCTAAAGCAGGCGGCATCTTCTGAGGCTGCGATGAGTTGACGCGTGCAACTGTGAACTGGAGTACAGTGGTGCTGGAGAGTTCGTCCTAGGCTCCCGCCATCGGCAATCAGCCGCGCGGGCGGAAGCCATGAATTACTCGTCCGTAGCAGAACGCGCAATCGAAGCCGTCAATCGACTGCTCATCGCGGCGATGACGTTGGCCTGGACATCCGCGCTTGACCATCAGCATGCATTGCCGCCGCAAGAAGAGGATGGCGACACTGACGATGCTTGTCCCGAGCTGGACAGCTCCTCGGCGTCGGATGGCACGGGAAAACAGCACTGAAGATCCAGTCGCCCTGCGGACTTCACACGATCAGATCGTGCGGCACGTGGGCGTGAGCTGAGCCCGCCCCGTGAGCCGGATCAATATGCGGCGGGGACGGTTCAGGCATCGACGCCGGCCTGGATCCGTGGACGACGCCAGCATGCTCGTGATGACCGGACGGGTCCGAAGGATCGTCCCATCCTGCGCTGAGCTCTGAACGGTGGCCATGCAAAGCGCCATCCCTGGTGGCGTAGGGTTCGACTGCCGCGTGCCAGGGCAGGGGCGCAATGTCACCCGAACCGTCAGAGCCGTGTTGCTTGAAATGAAATGAGTCCCCGAGGTGGACCCAAGCACCTCGAGGAAGGCCGTCCTCGGCTATCGGGTCGCCATGATGATGCTCGCGGAAGTGATTTTCGTGGTGTGACGTCTCGATGGAATCGGGGCCGGACTCGATGCTCGGGTCGACCGTGGACGGTGTGACCGGGCCGCTGTCCTTGGCGGCCACGCGCTCCCAAGCGGGCGCGATCTCCTTGCCGTTGTCGAACGGTGTCAGCTTGTCGAATACGAACCTATTCTCCGCAACTGCCGTGGAATGAAGCTGGTTGACGGGCTGCACGTGGCTCACCGCGGCGGCCACGCTCTCGCTGCTGGACGCGTCCGATCGCGTGTTCGTATCGTCGGGCTGAACGAACTGGGTGTTGCTGACGAGGGCAATCCGGTCGCAATCGGCATCGAACCTGCACCCGCGCGCCTTCACGGCTTGCCCGGGCCCGTCTCCGTCGATCAGGGCGGCTCGCTCATGGACGGTTTCGCCTGATGAGAGGCTGGTCGCCGTCGTCGGGCTACCGGTCGCGTCGTTGTCCGCGCTCGCTTCCAGATTGGCCGGCTCGGCTGCCATCGCATGACCCGACGTTTCCAGCGCGAGCATGAAATCCGACGTCTGGACGGTGGAGAAGCCATCGAGATGGATTTCCACCAGACTGGAATTGCCGATGCTCAGGCTTTGATCCGTCGCATTGACGTACACGATGGTCTGGTTCGCCGAGCTGTCGTAGAGCCAGGCGATCGTATGTGCGGGCAGCACCGTGCTGGAGTGGTCGAGTGCCAGAACGGAGAGGGTGAGCGCGCCGAGCGCTATCACGTCGCTCCGCTCAGAGTCTGCCTTGAAACCAGAGATGATATCAGGTCGCGCTGCACTGGAATTCGACGTCGAAGCAAAGACGAAATGATCGTCTCTGGAGCCGCCGGCAAGAAGGGTCTGTTCGTGCCCGTCGTGACAGGTGTCGCAATTGTCGTTTGTGCCGATCTTGCCATGATCCGGACTTTCGCCGGAGACACCGATGCCATCCGTGTTCGCGTCAAGGGCGCTCGCGGCCACCGTCGGACCGGCGGCAAAAGCTCGCGCAGCCGCATTGTCTTCGGGGGGCGCGGCGGCGTGGGGCGGATCGGCGGCATCGAGCGCTGCCGCGTGGCCGAAATGGTCGCGATCGTCGGCGCCGTGGATTGTGATGGCTATGGTCTGTTCCGTCCCATCGATGGTCGTGACCGTGAAGGTGTCGGTCAAAGTCTCGCAGGAAGGAAGCGCCTGCACGGCACAGTTGGTGGTGTCGAGCGTGTAGGTCCACACACCGGCGGCGGTCATCGTGAAACTGCCGTAGCCGCCCGCGCTCCGTGTCGCACAAGTGACCGGCGTGAATGTGTTCGGCGCGTTGTCGACGTCGGTGTCAGTCAGTCTGCCGCTCGCCGTCGGCTTGCCGTGTTCCCTGCAATCGGGCTCGGTCACCGAGCCCGTGATGCAGCCGTGGATGATGGCCGGATCGTTCGTGCCCTGGATGGTGATCGTCACCACCTGCGCGGTGCCGTCGATGGTAGTCACGGTGAAAGTGTCGGTCAGGGTGTCGTAGGCGTTCAGCGCCTGCACGACGCAATTGGTATTATCGAGCGTGTAGGTCCAGACGCCGTCAGCGGTCATCCGGAAGCAGCCGTAACCGTGGTCGCTCGCCCTCGGCGAGGTCACCGGCGTGAAGCTGTCGGGAGTATTGTCGACGTCCGCATCTGCAAGCTTGCCGGTCACGATTGGAGTTCCGGGCTTCCAACATGCGGCTTCCGTCACGGTGCCGGTCGTCGTCCCGGAAATGACGGCAGCATCGTTGGAGCCGTTGATCGTGATGGTAATCAACTGCGGGGTCCCGCCGATGCTGGTCACCGTGAAGGTGTCGGTCAGCGTCTGGCCGACGTTCAAAGCCTGTACTGCGCTGTTGGATTGATCGAGCGTGTAGCTCCAGACGCCATCGGCGGTCATCGTGAAACTGCCGTAGCCGCCCGCGCTCCGTGTCGCACAAGTGACCGGCGTGAATGTGTTCGGCGCGTTGTCGACGTCGGTGTCAGTCAGTCTGCCGCTCGCCGTCGGCTTGCCGTGTTCCCTGCAATCGGGCTCGGTCACCGAGCCCGTGATGCAGCCGTGGATGATGGCCGGATCGTTCGTGCCCTGGATGGTGATCGTCACCACCTGCGCGGTGCCGTCGATGGTAGTCACGGTGAAAGTGTCGGTCAGGGTGTCGTAGGCGTTCAGCGCCTGCACGACGCAATTGGTATTATCGAGCGTGTAGGTCCAGACGCCGTCAGCGGTCATCCGGAAGCAGCCGTAACCGTGGTCGCTCGCCCTCGGCGAGGTCACCGGCGTGAAGCTGTCGGGAGTATTGTCGACGTCCGCATCTGCAAGCTTGCCGGTCACGATTGGAGTTCCGGGCTTCCAACATGCGGCTTCCGTCACGGTGCCGGTCGTCGTCCCGGAAATGACGGCAGCATCGTTGGAGCCGTTGATCGTGATGGTAATCAACTGCGGGGTCCCGCCGATGCTGGTCACCGTGAAGGTGTCGGTCAGCGTCTGGCCGACGTTCAAAGCCTGTACTGCGCTGTTGGATTGATCGAGCGTGTAGCTCCAGACGCCATCGGCGGTCATCGTGAAACTGCCGTAGCCGTGTGCACTGTGCGTCGGCGATTTGACGGCCGTGAAAGTGTTGGCGGGATCGTCGACGTCGACATCCGAAAGCTTGCCGGTCGTGAGACCGGTCGTGAGAGGGGGGGCGAATGCGGCATTGGCGACGCCGCCGAATTCGACTGACGAGCCGGTCGTCGTGCCGGAGATGATCGCCGCGTCGTCGGCCCCGTTGATGTTGATCGTGAAGGTCTGTTGAGCCGAAAGCGACCCGTCGGACACGGTGATCACAAAGCTATCGGTGGTCGGCGTCTTCAGCGCATTGATCGCGCCACTGTCGGGAACGAAGGCATAGGCGCCAGTCGTGCTGTTCAGATAAAGCGTGCCAAAAGAGCTGGTCTTCGATACGTCGTAAATCGCTCCCTGCAGCGCGGTAGCGCCCGTAGCGCCTCCGCTGATGCCGAAAGTCAGCGCGGCGCTGGAGCTGCTGGCGCTGAACGTTCCCGTTGTTGCGGTGAAGACGTCGAACGCGACCGTGTCGAGTTCAAGCGGGCCCGCCTGCACATTCAAGATCGGCGCCGTCCGCACGGGCGTGATGATGTCTGGCACCGTGACGATGATCGGCTGCAACGGTGGCAGCGCGTTCGGCCCCGCGGGCGCGATGAAATTGATCGGCTCCAGCGGCAGAGATTCGACGAACGGAGGGGTGCCGGACCCGTTCTTGCCAAATCCCTTCGAGAAATTTTCGAGCGCCTCCTGCTGGGCCACCCGCAGCTCCTCCATGCGCGTGGGGCTGTTGTCGAGCTGATTCACGGCAAGCCCTGAGCCGACCTTGCTCAGCACGACGGTTTGTCCGGGGTCCTCGACGATGATGTTCCGCGGGATTGGTTCCTTGGTCGTGAGCTCGAACGTGCCGTGTGCAAAGTCCTTGTATGTAATCGTATCGTCGTCCAGGAACGTTGCGTTCGGGTCTGCGGCCCTGACCTCTTTGATCATCGAGAAGAGCAATGCCGTGAGCGACAGCATCCCGAAACGGCCGGCAGAGGCTCGCTCATGAGATTGAATAGCGGGTACATCAGAAGGACTGCTCTTCGCCGTCTTCACGCGGCGATGCAGGCCCGCAGCGGCTTCGCGCTCGTCCCCGTGCTCTCCAGTGGACGTGACGGCCATTTTTCAACCTCGATTGCCCGAGCGGTCGGCCTCAGGCGTCGCCCTATGCCGCTGCATCTTGGCCGGCTTGCCGCGTCACGCGATCGGGAACAATTTTGTGCCGGCAACCTCAGCCATGCCCGCTAAAAGTCGTCGTTTCCGAGAATTCCGCCCAGGCTGATCACGGCAGAATTGCTGTCGTTTCGCCCGAAGGCACCGCTTTCAGCGCCAAAAGCTGTTTGAAATTGCCTGGCGCGGATAGTGACTCTTTTGGACACGGCGATCAGCCATTCGGATTACCCCGGAATAACCATTTTGGCTGTCGTGGCTTGCTGCGGCTGGTCTGCCATTATCCCCGATGGCTTTCGCCGGCGCTGTCGGAGCCGTTCGGATGCTCGAGGATCATTTCTTCGAAAAGGAGGAAGCCATGGGCACTCGTGCAACGATTGTTCTCGTGGCAGGTCTCGTCCTTGCGCTGGCCGCTTCGTCACCCCGCCCGGTTCAGGCGCAGGATGATTCTCCGCGGCGCGCCGTGCTGGACTCGTCGTCAAAGCCAATCGGGAAAGTTGTGGCAGCCGATGGCTCGGTCATCATCGAGCATGCGGGCGCCGCCATTGTCCAGGCAAACGTCGGGGGCGAATCCATCCAGACGAAGATCGGTGATCCCGTCTATTTGGGCGATGTGGTTCGAACCGGTGCCGACAGTCGGGTCGGCATCAACTTCGTCGATGGAACTTCGTTCAACTTGTCGAGCAACGCCCGCATGACATTGGACGAATACGTCTACGAGCCGGGTGGAAAGTCCAATTCGACAGCCTTCAACCTGACCAAGGGAACGTTCGTTTTTGTTGCCGGCCAGGTTGCGAAGACCGGAGACATGAAGATCGAAACGCCGGTCGCGACGATGGGCATTCGAGGCACCACACCTCACGTCGAAATCTCGGACGACGGAACCACCAGGTTTTCCACTCTGATCGAAGAGGGCAAGGACAAATATACGAAGAAGCCCGGTGCTGCGGGGACACGCCAACCCGAGCAAAGGGCCGAGAAAAGGCTCAATCTGAACATCTGCCGCGGCTGCTAGAGAATTGGTCCGACCCGGTGCAATCGCCAGATCTCAGAAGATCGGGAGCCTGACATGAAACCAGGATCCTCCGTTGCCGAAGGCGGACTGGCGCTTGTCGTCCTGATGTTGGTCGGCTTGCCGGTCGTGGCCCAAAGCTCCAGGGTGAAGGACAGCTATCTCAGCAATATCGAACTGTGCAACGGGACGGGTACCACCTCGCTCGATGCCCGGATCGGTGCCTGCACGACTTTCATACAGGCGCGTCCAGACTCGACGGCGGCTCTGGCAATCGCGTACAACAATCGCGGCAACGCCTACACTGCAAAGGGCGACTACGACAGCGCCATCAGCGATTTCGATCAGTCGATCGCACTCAATCCGACATACGCAAAGGCCTTCAACAACCGCGGCGTGGCTCACTTGAGGAGACGCGAATATGAGCTCGCGATCGAAGCCTTTGATGATGCGATCAAGCTCGATCCCGGCTATGGCGCTGCCTTCATCAACCGCGCCGGAGCCTACCTGAAGAAAAACGACCACCAGCGCGCGGCGCATGATTACGACGAGGCAATCCGTCTCCAGCCCGCCTCGCGGGCGGCATGGAGCGGACGATGTTGGACCCGGGCGGTTCTTGGTGCCTCGCGAGAAGCGCTGGAGGATTGCGACAGAGCGCTTCAATCGGGATCGACCAGCGCCGCCGTGTACGACTCGCGTGGGCTGATCCACCTGAAGATGGGTGAGTTCGGTGCGGCGATCGATGACTACAATTCTGCCCTGCGAGCCGCCCCGGAACTGGCGAGCGCGCTCTTTGGCCGCGGGCTTGCCAAGCTGAAGCAAGGCGATGCGACCGGCGGAAAATCTGACATTTCGACTGCGAAGACAATTCAGAAGAACATCGGCGACGAGTTCGCGCGTTATGGCGTCGATTACGACTGAGTTGGCCCGGTGAGGCGGAACGAATCGGAGGTGAATATGGATGCAAGGTTCGCGCTCATTCAAGCTCACGACGATAGCATTCGCCGCTATCAGCGGTTGTTGAACACACCGCTGACCGATCTCGAGCGTGAGTACATCGAGAGCCGAATCTCGGAAAAGCGATTGACCTTGCAGTCAATTCGCGAAGCGCGAGGCAAGGTGAATGCCTTGCCGGCCAATCGAGGGGGTTGATTGGCATTCCTGACGGGGCGACCGAAGGGGTGTTAACACCTCCTTAACCACTTGCTCTCCAGATTTCGAAGCACGAATGCCTGAGCCCGCAAGCAGGCGTCGCGACGCACTGTGCCGGGTGAATTCGTCATTACAGCATTAACAAGTCCTTAATTGGCAAAACCTACAGTCGACGGCACGCGCCGGCGCCAGTGCTGGCATGGACCGCCGAATTGGAAGAAACGCCGCCAATGGCGCAGAAGGCTGCCGCTGGATTTATGTCGCGAGCCCGCGCTTTGGCGCGAGGGCTGTCGCGCCATGTCCGCAAGGCACCCGTGCTGGCGGCCTGCCTGCTGATCGGCCTCGGTGCGCCCGCCCGCGCCGCCGATGTGGTCCGGGGCGAGGCGACTTTCTCGGCCGGTGGCGGCTTTGCCCGTCTGGTGATCAAGCTGGGCGAGGACGTTCCCTCCGAGGTGACGACGGCCGGCTCCATTCTCATCATTCGCTTCGACCGGGCGGTCGACGTTCCCGTCGATCGCGTTCCGGAAGGTGCGCCCGACTACGTCAATTCTGCCCGCCGCGATCCCGACGGCAGCGCCATCCGCCTGTCACTGGCGCGGCGTGTCACCGTCAACACCATGAATGCCGGCGAGCGCACCTTCATCGATCTCTTGCCGGAGGGCTGGAAGGGGCCGCCGCCAAGCCTGCCCATGGACGTGGTCAAGGAACTGGCCGAGCGTGCGCGTGTCGCGGAACGTGCCTTGCGCGCCCAGCGCGCCGCAGCCGAGACCAAGAAGCGTCCGCAGATCCGCGTGCGCGCCTCAGTGCAGCCGACTTTCGTGCGCTTCGTGTTCGAGATGCCCGACGGCGTCGGCGTGTCCTCCGTGCTCAACGAGCAGAAGCTGACGCTCGCGTTCAATGCCGGACTCAATTTCGATCTGGCGGACGCCGTCGTCGCCGCGCCTCCGAACGTCGCCTCGATCAAGCAGAAGTCCGACATCGACCAGACCAGCGTCGAGATCGCGCTGATCGGCGATTCGGACGTGCACTCCTTCCGCGACGAGAAGAATTACGTCGTCGACATCTCCTTCCAACCCGACAAGGGCAAGACCGCCGCGACGGCTGAGGCGGTGATCGCGCAGGCGAAGCCTGTGGCCCAAAGCCATGGACCGGCTCCGGAAAAGCCGGCGGCCGAGAAGCCGAAGGAGGTCCATCGCGAGATCGCGCCGCCGACGTCCGAGACGATCGCGCGCGAAGCCAAGATCGAAGCCAAGATCGAAGCGAAGCCCGAGGTGAAGCCGGAAGCTCCGGCGGCGATGCCGCCGGTCGACGCACCGAAGCCTGCGCCGGCTCCCGCGGCCGAAGCACCGCATGCTGCGGAACCGCCCAAGGACGTGTCGAAGCCCGCCGCGCCGACAACGGAAGCTGTGGTCGCGCCCGTCAAGCCCGCGGTGTCCGAAGCGCCCAAGGAGATCGTGAAGGAGGCTGCGAAAGAGCCGGTCAAGGACAGCATCAAGGCCGCACCTGCCGAGGCGCCGGCCGCGCCGCAGCCCACCGTGGCCAGCGTCGATGTCCGCCGCGACAGCGATGGCTTGCGCGTGATCTTCCCGCTTCAGGTGGCAACGCCTGCGGCGGCGTTCCGCCGCGGCGATACGGTGTGGCTGGTGTTCGATACGCCGAAGCCGATCGACGTCGAGGCGATCCGCAGCCGGGGCGGTGCGATGATCGGCGAGGTCAGCCGCATGCCGCTCGATAAGGGGCAGGCCGTCCGCATCCGTCTCACCCGGCCGCTGGTCTACTCGCTGACGAGCGAGGAGATCGGCAAGGAGACCAATTGGCTCCTGACGCTCGCCGACAAGATCCAGGCGACGCCGCTACCGCTGATGATGTCGCGCAACATCACCGACCCCGCGCTCGCCAATATCGCGATCCCGTTCGCCAATCCGGGCCTGTTGCACAAGCTGACCGATCCCGACGCCGGCGACACGCTCTATGTCGTCACCGGGCAGCGGCCGGTGCGCGGCTTCATCAAGCGGCAGGATCTCGTCGATCTCTCGCTGCTGGAATCCGCGCACGGCATCGCGATCCGGCCGAACTCCGACGAGGTCGGCGTCGAGGTCGGATCCGACAAGGTCATTCTCGGCAAGAAGGGCGGACTGACGCTGTCGCCGGTCGATATCTCCGCCGAGCGGGCGCCGACCGCGGTGCGGCCGGTCTTCAGTCCGGAAGGCTGGCGCAAGGGCCAGTCGGAGGATTTCTGGACGCGCCAGGGTAGCCTGATCACGGCGATCTCGGCCGTCGAGCCGGCGCAGCGCTCGCTGCCGCGGCTCGATCTCGCCCAGTTCTACATGTCGCGCGCCATGTACCACGAAGCCAAGTCGGTGACCGACCTGATGCTGGCCGATCCCCTCAACAAGGAGGAGAGCGGCGCGCTGATCATGCATGCGATCGCGAACATCTTGATCGGCCGGCCAGCGCAGGGCTTGAAGGACCTCGCTAATCCCGTGATCGGTAACAGCCACGATTCCCAGCTGTGGAAGGCGCTCGCCTATGCGCGCCAGGGCAAGTGGGCGGATGCGCGCGAGAAGTTCAAGAACGTCGAATTTGCCATCGCCTCGCTGCCGATCGACATCCAGCGCATCGTGACGATGGAGGCAATGCGCGCCTCGCTCGAGGTGAAGGATTATGCCGGCGCCTCCAAGCGCCGCAGCGAGATCGAGGTGGTCGGCATATCGCCCGAGGCGGCGCCTGGCTTCGCTGTGCTGCGCGGCCGGCTCGCCGAGGCGCTCGGCCACGACAAGGACGCGCTCGACGACTACAAATTCGCGGTCGCCTCGAACGATCGTCAGGCGGCGGCCGAGGCCAAGCAGCTCGAAGTGGCGCTGCGGCAGAAGCGCGACGAGATCAGCAAGGAAGACGCGCTGCGCGAGCTCGAGACGCTGTCGATGACCTGGCGGGGCGACTCGATCGAGGTCAAGACGCTCCAGATGCTGTCCCAGATCTATGCCGAGAACGGGCGCTACCGGGACGCGCTCAGGGCGGCGCGCACCGCGACAAGGCTCCAGCCGAACGCCGAGGCCTCGCGTCAGGCGCAGGACCTCGCCTCCGACCTATTCACGCAGATCTTCCTGGGCCCCAAGGGCGACGAGCTGCCGCCGGTCGAAGCGCTCGGGATGTTCTACGAGTTCCGCGAGCTGACGCCGATCGGCCGCCGCGGCGACGAGCTGATCCGCCGTCTCGCCGACCGTCTCGCCTCGATCGACCTGCTCGACCAGGCCGCCGAGCTGTTGCAGTATCAGGTCGACCATCGCCTCGAAGGCGCAGCCCGCGCCCAGGTCGCCGCGCGCCTGTCCATGATCTACCTCGCCAACCGCAAGCCCGACATGGCGATCTCGGCGCTGCGCGCGAGCCGCATCAGCGATCTCTCCGGCGAGCTGCGGCAGCAGCGGCTGCTGCTGGAGGCGCGCGCACAGAGCGACGTCGGCCGCCACGATCTCGCGCTCGACATCGTCTCCAACGTTTCCGGGCGCGAGGTGCTCCGCCTGCGCTCCGACATCTTCTGGGCGGCGCGGCGCTGGCGCGAATCCGCCGAGCAGATCGAGCTCTATTACGGCGAGCGCTTCCGCGACTTCAAGCCGCTCAACGCGGTGGAGAAGAGCGACATCATCCGTGCCGCCGTCGGCTATGCGCTCGCCGACGATTCGATCGGCCTGTCGCGCTTCCGCGAGAAATATGCGCCGCTGATGAGCGAGAGTGCGGACCGGGTCGCCTTCGACATCGCGAGCAAGCCGGCAGCGTCCTCCAGCGCCGAATTCGCCGAGATCGCCAAGCTTGCTGCCAGCGTCGACACGCTCGACGGCTTCCTGCGCGAGATGAAGCAGCGCTTCCCCGACGCAACCGCCCGCGCGCCGGCCTCGCCGCAAGCCAAGGACGAGGCCGACCACACCGGCTCGCTGCCCACGATCCCCGTCGTGCGGCAGATCAAGATGACGCGGTAGGAACCCTGCTACCACGAGGCCTCTCGACAGGTGCCCGTTGAAGCGGCAACCTGCGCGTCTTCACGCCGGGAGAGCGTCGATATGAGCAAGCCTGCCAAGACCGAAGCCGAACTCATCGCCATGGCGCGGGCCGAATTGAAGGTCCATGCCGATGGTCCGGATGACCTCGTCATCTCGATCGTCCGCGACGGCGACAGCTGGGAATTCCGCGCCGATGCCGACCAGGCCGCGACGGATAAGCCGGGCTTCCCCGAAAGCGTCGCCATGCTGGTGCAGATCGGCGATCACCTCAGCAAGCAGTATGACGTGGAGGGGTAGGGCGCTGTCGACGCCGTCTCACTGTACGCCACGTTCTCGGTGTCATCGCCCGACTTGATCGGGCGATCCAGTATTCCAGAGACCGCAGTGATGAAATCGAAAGGCCGCGGCGTACTGGATGCCCCGGACAAGCCGAGGCATGACGGCGGATGGAGCCGCAGTTATCCGCCCCCGTAACTCTGCACCAGGCTTCCCGCCACCAGCGACCAGCCATCGACCAGCACGAAGAAGATCAGCTTGAACGGCAGCGAGATCGTTGCGGGCGGCAGCATCATCATGCCCATCGACATCAGCACGGAGGCGACGACGAGGTCGATGATCAGGAACGGGAGAAACAGCAGGAAGCCGATCTCGAAGGCGCGCTTCAGCTCGGAGATCATGAAGGCGGGAACGAGGATGCGCAGTGCGAGGTCGTCCGGCGTGGCCGGCGGTGGTTCGCCCGAGAGATCCAGGAACAGCTTGAGGTCCTTCTCGCGCACGTTCTTCTGCATGAAGCCGCGCAAGGGGACGGAAGCGCGCTGGAGTGCGTCCTCGACGCCAAGCTGGTTGGCGACGAGCGGGCGGATGCCCTCGTCGTAGGACTTCTGCAGGACAGGTCCCATCACGAAGAAGGTGAGGAACATCGCGAGCGCGATGATTACCGAGTTCGGCGGCGCGGTCGCCGTACCCATCGCGGTGCGCAGCAGCGACAAGACGACCACGATGCGCGTGAATGACGTCATCATGATCAGGATCGACGGCGCGATCGACAGCACCGTGAGCAGCGCGATGAGCTGGATCGCGCGCTCGGTAACGCCGCCCCCCTGACCGCCGAGATTGATGCTGATGTCCTGCGCATGCGCAGGCATCGCGAGCGAAGCCGCGGCGATCAGGACAGAAAGAAAAACAACTCTACGCGGGAGGGCCGGCAGCCTCACGAAGACGGCTTCGGACGGCCGAGCAGCGAGGCCATCTCGTCTTCGAGATTTTCAAAGCTGGTCTTCTCCGCGGCCGGCTTTGCGGGCGGAGCCGGGGGGGCCGGCGGCTCGCTGCGTGCGGCGCGGGGCGGGGGTGGCGCGGGCGGCTCCGGCGCAACCGGAGGCGCGACCGTCTCGCCGGCGGGGCGGCGCAGCGCGGCTTCGAGACGCTGAGCCATCTCGGCGAGATTCTGCTCGGCGTTCGAGGGCGCGGCAGGAGCGGGGGCCGGCGGCGGAACGGGCGGAGCCTGCGGCGCGGGCGGAGGAGGCGGCGGCGCGGCCGCGCGCTCGGCGCGCACCGGCGGCACTTTCACCGGCTCGCTCTGCCGCGGAGGACGGGGCATCAGCGGAGGCTCGCTGCGGGCGATGCGCGGCGGAACCGGCTCGGGGCGTGCCTCGCGCTCGGGGCGCGGCGGCAGAATCGGCTCGGGCGGAAAGCCGGCCAGTGGCGGTTCGTTGCGGCGCTCGGCCAGTGCGGGAGCGGGCCGGCGGACCTCGTCGGCGAAGGAGGGACGCGGCCGCGGCGGCGGCGGCTCGGGCATTTGCGGTTCGGGATGATCGAGCAGTTCGGGCCGCGGAGCTTCGTCGGTCCAGCTGCTGGTATCGGGCATCGGGGCAAGGCGCGGCGGCTCGGCGGCATTGGAACGTTGCGGAAGCTGGTCGCGGCCGGGCGCGGCGCGCACGATATTGGGCTCGACGACGATGTCGGTGGGACCGCCAATCATCAGGAGATGCTCGACATTGTCGCGCCGGACCAGCACCAGGCGGCGCCGGCCATCGACCGCGGCGGCATCGATCACGGCAAGCCGGGGCATCCGGCCGCGCTGGGTGTTGGCACCGAGCCGGCTGCTGGCGAATCGGCGAACCAACCATGCGGCGACGCCGATCAACGCCAGAACGACGATGAACGCCACGATGAAGGTGATTGGGCTGCCTTGCATACTTGTCCCCGACAAATGGCGCTTTTCTCGTGCCCATGGTCAGACGCGCCGACCATCGGCGTGGGATGCCCCAAACTGCGATTTCTTAACGTCCCACGGCAAGTTTTGCCGTCCCCAGCTCTTAATAACCTATGAATCGCCCGATCCAAAACGACTTCTTGGCCTGTGCAAGGCCCGCCAAACGGTTGGGTTAATGCCACTTTTGGATGCGTAGAATCACGGGGGCGCAAAGTGGTGTTCCGTCAAGGGACATGCATCGACGCCATCTTTAACCACCTGTTAACCATACACGCGGCAAATTCTGCCTAGCTTCGGGCCTTTGGTCCGAGAGGCGGAAGGAGCCGCAACGATGTCCATCAACGACCTCCCGGAGCTGTCGGCGCTTCGCACCAAGATGCAGTGGCACCAGGAACGCCAGCGCGTCCTATCCGAGAACGTCTCCAATTCCGACACGCCCAAATTCCGGCCGCGCGACCTGGTCGAGCCGAAGCTCGACAAGGCGGGGGCGGTCACCGGCTCGATGGGCCCCCTGGCGCTCACCCGCACCAGCGGCTCCCACATGACGCCGTCAGGTGCTGCCTCGGCGTTCGACCAGAACAGGAATGCAGGTTTCGAGACCCGTCCCGCGGGCAACGCCGTCAATCTCGAGGAAGAGATGATGAAGGCCGCCAGCAACCAGATGGACTATGCGGCGGTGACCTCGCTGTATTCCAAGAGTCTGCGTCTGCTCAAGACCGCGATCGGCAAGGGCTAGAGCATGATCCGGAAAAGTGTGCGGCGGTTTTCCCTCGCGACAAACGCGGAGCGTTTGCGCGGAGATCATGCTCAAGAGCTAAGGGAAGCGCATCATGGCGAATGACAGCAGCGACTTTGCCCGCTCGATGGCGATCGCGACCTCCGGCCTGCGCGCGCAGGCCGGGCGCATGCGGGTGATCTCCGAAAACATCGCGAACGCGGATTCGACCTCGCAGACATCAGGCGGCGATCCCTACCGGCGCAAGGTGCCGACCTTCTCCTCCGCGCTCGACCGCACGCTCGACGCGCAGGTCGTCACCCTCGGCAGGATCAAGCCGGACCAGTCGAACTTTCGCACCAAATACGAGCCGAACAATCCGGCGGCTGATGCGACCGGCAACGTCAAATATCCCAACGTGAACTCGGTGGTCGAGATGACCGACATGCGCGACGCGCAGCGGTCCTACGAGGCCAATCTCAACATCATCAGTGCGACGCGCCGGATGATCCAGCGCACGCTCGACATCCTCAAGAGCTGAACAGGACATTTGAGCCATGGCATCACCGACAATCGCAGCCAATGCTTATGCCAACCTCGCCCGCGTGCTGGAGAACAGCGGCGCCGGCAAGGGCAGCGAAGCGAGCGGGCAGTCTTTCGCGTCGCTGCTGAAAGACGCTGTCGGCAGCGTCATGGAGTCCGGCCGCAAGTCCGACGCGCAGACGGTGGCGATGGCCGCCGGCAAGGCCAACGTGATGGACGTAGTAACGGCGGTCGCCGACACCGACGTCGCGGTGTCGACGCTGGTCTCGGTCCGCGACCGCGTGATCGCGGCATATGAAGACATCATGAAGATGCCGATCTGATTTTTGGCGCTCGCGCTCGCCCCAATCGTCATTGCGAGCGAAGCGAAGCAATCCAGAATCTTTTTTGCTGGCGACAGTCTGGATTGCTTCGCTGCGCGCTCGCAAAGACGGGGATAAGCCTTTGCTTCGCTCGGAACAGGGGTGAGGAGGCGAGAAATGAACAAGGAATTCTGCACATGACCGGACCTGAAACCCTCGACGTCGCGCGTGATGCGATCTGGACCATCGTGATCGTGTCGTCGCCGCTGATGGTGGTCGGCCTCGTTGTCGGCGTCGTCGTGTCGCTGTTCCAGGCGCTGACGCAGATCCAGGAACAGACGCTGATCTACGTGCCGAAGATCCTGGCCATCTTCGCCACGATGCTGCTGGCGCTGCCGTTCATGGCTGACGCACTCCATTCCCACATGATGCGGATCTCGTCGCGAATCATCGGCGGCTGAGGCACAATGCGCCCGACATGCGCATCGACGTCTCGCTGCTGCCGGCGCTCGCCGCTTCCTTCATGCTCGCCTTCGCCCGGGTCGGTGCGATGGTGATGCTGTTGCCGGGGCTGGGCGAGACCAACATTCCGACGCGGATCAAGCTGGCGATCGCGCTGCTGCTCACGCTGATCATCCTGCCGCTGCATCGCAACGCCTACCACGTCGACATGGGCTCGATCGCGCCGCTGCTGGTCATGATGCTGCATGAGATCGTGATCGGCATCGTGCTGGGGGCGACCGCGCGCGTGACGTTGTCGGCGCTTCAGGTCGCGGGCGCCGTGATTGCGCAGCAGATGGGGCTCGGGTTCGTCACTTCGGTCGATCCGACGCAGGGACAGCAGGGCGTGCTGGTCGGCAATTTCCTGACCATGCTCGGGGTGACGCTGCTGTTTGCCACCGACAGCCATCACCTGGTGATCGCCGCGCTGAACGACAGCTACACGATCTTCGCGCCGGGAGAGACCGTATCGAGCGGCGACGTCGCTTCGCTGGCGACGCGCGCCTTTGCCGCCGCGTTCAGCCTGGGCTTGCAACTTTCCGGACCGTTTCTGGTGTTCGGCCTCGTCTTCAACATCGGGCTCGGCGTGCTGGCGCGGCTGATGCCGCAGATGCAGGTCTATTTCGTCGGCGTGCCGCTGTCGATCTTCGCGGGCTTCCTGGTGCTCGCCGTGGTGCTCACCGCGATGATGGGCACGTATCTCGACTATTTCATCGGTGTGATGCACCAGATGATGCCGCTCAGATAGGTGATCGATGGCAGACGACAACGATCCCGACAGTCAAACAGAAGACCCGACACAAAAGCGCCTCGAAGAGGCGCTCGAACGCGGCGACGTCGCCAAGAGCCAGGAGATCAACACCTGGTTCATGATCGCGGGCGGCACGCTCGTGGTCTCCACCTTCTCGGGCTCGGTGGGCAGCGGGCTGGTGACGCCGATGCGCAACCTGCTCGCCAACTCCTGGATGATCAAGACCGACGGCAGGGCTCTGCTCGCGCTGATGCAGCAGATCGAGGTCGCCGTGCTCGCAGCGATCGGCGTGCCCCTGCTGATGCTGGTGCTGGCGGCGATTGCCGGTAACGTGCTCCAGCATCGCCTGGTCTGGTCGGCCGAATCCCTCAAACCCAAATTCAGCAAGCTGTCGCCGGCCGAGGGCTTCAAGCGCATCTTCGGCAAGCAGGCGGCCGCGAACTTCCTCAAGGGGCTCGGCAAGCTGATCGTGCTCGGCGCGGTCATGACCGTGGTCCTGTGGCCGGAGCGCCATCGCATGGAGGCGATGGTCAGGCTCGATCCGGCCGCCATGCTGGGCGCCAGCACCAGCCTGACCATTCATCTGCTCGGCGCAGTGGTCGCGGCGCTCGCGATCATCGCCATTGGCGACTATTTCTTCCAGTATCGCAGCTGGTTCCAGCGGCAGAAGATGTCGCTCCAGGAGATCAAGGAAGAGTTCAAGCAGTCCGAAGGCGACCCGCACATCAAGGGCAAGCTCCGGCAATTGCGCCAGCAGCGCTCCAAGAAGCGCATGATGGCGGCGGTTCCCAAGGCCTCCGTGATCATCACCAACCCGACCCACTATTCGATTGCGCTGTCCTACGAGCGCGGAATGTCTGCGCCGATCTGCGTCGCCAAGGGCGTCGACAACCTCGCCTTCAAGATCCGGGAGATCGCCCGAGAGCACGACATCCCGATCGTCGAGAACGTGCCGCTCGCCCGCGCGCTCTATGCCACCGTCGAAATCGACCAGGAAATCCCGACCGAGCACTACCATGCGGTCGCCGAGGTCATCGGTTACGTCATGCGGCTGAAGCACGGATTCGGTGCCGGACGCGGATAAAATACCCGAAAAGTACCGGAAATGGCCGTAATCTGGGAATCAGCGTACCTTTCGCCCTTGCTGCCCTTGCGCCTGCGGGTCCGATTCAGGCAGGGAGGACCCCACGCGCCCCGTAGCGCGTTGATTCTCTGCCGACAGGCTGTGCCAGCTTGAAATGACTGCCGAGACCGACCACGACCTCACACGCGAGCCCGTTGCGGCGCACGAGCCGTCGCCGCGCTCGGGCAGCATTGCGCTCGTGCTACTGGTGGCCGCCGGCCTCGTCGCCGTCGCCGTCGGGCTGATGACGCTCGGGCGCGCGCAGGCCCAGCCCTATATCCTCGGCATCCTCGCCGTGCTGGCGATGGTCGGCCTGTTCAACCTGTTCGCCTTCGCCGCCGGCATCATCCGCTTCGTCGACCGCAGTCTCGACGATCCCGTGATGGGGCGCATTGCCGACCACGCCTTCGACGGCCTGGCCGTGACCGATCCCCGCGGCCACGTGGTCTATTCCAACGCCGCCTATCTGACGCTCACCGGCGCAAGCGGACCGCAGGAGGTGCGGCCCGTGGAGCGCGTCTTCATCGGCAACCCCGACGTCTCCGAAGCCGTGTTCCGCCTGCTCAAGGCCGCGCGCGAAGGAAAACGGCAGCAGGAAGAGGTGCGCATCTCGGGCCATGACGGCAGCCAGGGCCGCTGGCTGCGCATGCGGGTGCGCCCGCTCGGCACCGGGAAGCGCGAGGCGAAATACGCGGTGTGGTCGATCGCCGACATCACCCGCGACCGCGAGCGCCAGGAGGACGTGTTCCAGGAACTCCAGCACGCGATCGAATATCTCGATCACGCGCCCTGCGGCTTCTTCTCGGTCAATCCGGCCGGCGAGCTCGCCTATGTCAACGCGACGCTGGCCAACTGGCTCGACTACGACCTCGCCGAGATCGGCTCGGGCGGGCTGAAGCTCACCGACATCGTCTCCGGCGATGGCGCCTCGCTGCTTACCGCGATCGTGGCGGTGCCGGGCGAGGTGAAGACGGAAGTCTTCGACATCGACCTGCGCATGCGCACCGGCAAGACCATGCCGGTGCGGCTCTATCACAAGCTCGCCTTCGGCGCCGACGGTGCACCGGGGCCGTCGCGCACGCTCGTCATCAGCCGTGCCCGCGACGAGCGCAGCGACCCCGACCGCGCCGCCGAAGTGCGCTTCATGCGCTTCTTCGACCATACGCCGATGGCGATCGCGACCGTCGACCGCGGTGGCAACGTCGTGCGCGCCAACGCGCGCTACGCCAAGCTCGGGCAGGCTCTCGGGCTCGACAGCGCCAGCAAGTCGATCTTCCGCGCGGTCAATTCGCGCGACCGGAACCTCTTGATCACGGCCATCAACCAGGCCGCGGAGGGCCAGGCCGACGTCGCGCCGGTCGAGGTGGCGCTCGAAGGAACCAAGGAGCGCTGGGGCCAGTTCTTCGTCACGCCGGTCGATGCCGCCGAGAACGACGCCGAAGCCGCCATCGTGCACATGCTCGAGACCACCGAGCGGCGCGCGCTGGAGAACCAGATCAACCAGTCGCAGAAGATGGAGACGGTCGGCCAGCTCGCCGGCGGCATCGCCCACGACTTCAACAACGTGCTCTCCGCCATCATGATGGCGAACGACTTCCTGCTGAACGCGCACAAGCCGACCGATCCGTCGTTCCAGGACATCATGCAGATCAAGCAGAACGCGACGCGCGCCGCGACGCTGGTGCGGCAGTTGCTGGCGTTCTCACGGCGGCAGACGCTGCGGCCGCAGGTGCTCGACCTCGGCGATGCGCTCTCCGATCTCGCCATGCTGCTGCGACGGCTGATCGGTGAGAAGGTCAAGCAGGAGACCATCCACGGCCGCGATCTCTGGCCGGTGAAGGTCGACGTCTCCCAGTTCGAGCAGGTGATCGTCAACCTCGCGGTGAACGCGCGCGACGCCATGCCCGATGGCGGCAAGCTGATCATCCGCACCGCCAACGTCACCGCTGAGGAAGCAGCCAAGCTTGCCTACAAGGGCATGCCGCCCGCGGACTATGTGCGGATCGAGGTCGCCGACACCGGCACCGGCATCCCCGCCGATATCCGCGACAAGATTTTCGAGCCGTTTTTCTCGACCAAGGAAGTGGGCAAGGGCACCGGCCTCGGGCTTTCCACCGTCTACGGCATCGTCAAGCAGACCGGTGGCTTCATTTACGTGGACTCGGAACCGGGGCAGGGGACTTCGTTCCATATCTTCCTGCCGCGCCATCACGCCGAGCCCGAGGTGCAGGAGCAGCCCGCAGCAGTGGTCGGCGCGGCCAATGGCGCCGCGAAGGAGACCGCACCTGCGGCGGCGGAGGCCAAGCCGCGCACCGATCTTACCGGACAGGGCACCATCCTTCTCGTCGAGGACGAAGAGGGCCTGCGCGCGCTGAACGCACGCGGCCTGCGCTCGCGCGGCTACACCGTGGTCGAGGCCGAGAACGGCGTCGAGGCCATGGAGGTCCTGGAGGAGCAGAGCGGTGCGATCGATCTCGTCGTCTCCGACGTCGTGATGCCTGAGATGGACGGCCCGACGCTGCTGAAGGCGATGCGCGAGAAGAATCCCGACATCAAGTTCATCTTCGTCTCCGGCTACGCCGAGGATGCCTTCGAGAAGAGCCTGCCCGAAGGCCAGCAATTCGACTTCCTGCCAAAGCCGTTCACGCTCAGCCAGCTCGTGGCAGCCGTGAAGGAGACGATGGCAAAGGCGGGGTGACGGCGCGCGCTCGTCACGTTCTCCGTCATTGCAATGACGGGGAAAAGCGGAATTCGCCTCGTAAGCCCGCCGGTAACCCGCGACCGCTGTTCCTCCGGCTCCCCGGCCAAACCCCCGCCAAATATGGGCTTTTGCCACATCCCCGCGACTGAGGGCCGCAGCCATAAGTTCCGAAACCGGCTTCACTTTTCGGGAAGTCTGCCCATCTTAGGAGCACGTCCCCATGCCGGGGATTTGGGAAACGCACATGACTTTCTCGCAACGCTCCCTCACTCTCTTCAAGACCCTCGCCGTCATGCTGGCGCTTGCGCTGCCGACTGCGCTGGTGATTTCGTCCGCCGACGCCCGCGTCGGTGGTGGCATGTCGTCGGGTTCGCGCGGTTCGCGCACCTATTCGGCGCCGCCTTCGACCACGACCGCGCCGGGCTCGACCTCGCAGTTCAACCGCACCTATACCCAGCCGGGTGCCGGCATGAATTCGGCTGCCGCCGCACCCGCGCGTGGCGGCCTGTTCGGCCGCGCCGGTGGCTTCATGGGCGGCCTTGCGGCCGGCTTCCTCGGCGCCGGCCTGCTCGGCATGCTGTTCGGCGGCGGCCTGTTCGGTGGCCTCGGCGGCCTGTCGTCAATCATTGGCCTGATCATCCAGATCGCGCTCGTGGTGTTGGTGGTGCGGCTGGCGATGTCGTGGTGGCAGCGCCGCCATACGCAGCAGGCGGTCTACGCCAATGCTGATGCAGGTAGCGGTCCGGGACCGCAGACGAACTATCGCAGCGGCCTCGGTGGCGGCAGCCTCGGCGGTGGACTTGGTGGCTTCGGCTTCGGCGCCAACAACGCACCGCTCGAGATCAAGCCTGACGACTATGAGGCGTTCGAGCGCCTGCTCGGCGATGTCCAGGCCGCCTGGTCGAACGAGGACGTGGCCAAGCTGCACACGCTCGCGACGCCGGAAATGGTCTCCTATTTCGAGCAGGACCTTGGCCAGAACCGCGCGCGCAACGTTGTCAACAAGGTGACCAACGTCAAGCTGTTGCAGGGCGACCTCGCGGAGGCCTGGCGCGAAGGCGAGACCGAATACGCCACGGTGGCGCTGCGCTTCGCCCTCACCGACAAGACGCTGGACCGCAACAGCGGTGCGGTTGTCGCCGGCAGCGAGCAGCCGGGCGAGGCGACCGAGATCTGGACCTTCGCCCGCCGTCCAGGCAACGGCTGGGAATTGTCGGCGATCCAGCAGACCAACTGATCGCACGCAGGTTAAAGACAAGGGCGTCGTGCTTCGGCACGGCGCCCTTTTTCTTTGAGCCGCTGATATCCTGATACGGCCGACCAATTGCGCGAAGCACTTAATTGCTTGTTGCCCGCGCAGAGCTCCCGCAATTTCGCGCCTGCCGGTTCGAGAGGGAGATATTCGGTGAGCCAGTCTGTCGCGCGCTCCAGGACAAATCACGAAACCATTGCCAGGAATTCGTCCCTGCCGCTGGAGGCGATCGAAACGGCGTATGACCGGATCGAGGCCGAGCGAGACCGCAATTGCTGGATCTATCTCCGCCCGCGGGAGGAGGCGCTCGAAGCATGCCGGAAGCTCGTGGCGCGCGCGCGGACAGGCGAAAATCTTCCACTGCTCGGCATTCCCTTTGGTGTGAAGGACAATATCGATGTCGAGGGAATGCCGACCACGGCCGCATGCCCGGCATTTAGCTACACGCCCTGGCATTCCGCGCACAGCGTCGAACGCCTCACCGCGGCCGGCGCAATTTGTCTCGGAAAGACCAATCTCGATCAGTTCGCCACAGGCCTGTCCGGTGCACGTTCGCCCTATGGCCCCTGCGCGTCGGTTGCCGATGCGCGCTATATTGCGGGCGGCTCCAGTTCCGGGTCCGCGGTCGCCGTGGCGGCCGGGCACGTCGCGTTCGCGCTCGGCACCGATACCGGCGGGTCCGGCCGCATACCTGCCGGCTTCAACAACATCGTCGGAATCAAGCCGACCGTTGGGCTGGTGTCATCACGCGGGCTGGTGCCGAATTGCCCGACGATCGATTGCGTTTCGGTGTTCTGCAACACTGTCAGCGACGGCGAGGCGATCATCGAAATCATCGAAGGGTTCGATTTCGAAGATCCCTACAGCCGCTTGCCCAGGGCCTTTTCTTTCGCCACAGGGACGGTGCCATCCTTCCGCTTCGGCCGCATCGCGTCCGCCGATCTCGAATGCTTCGGCATGCCGGAATGCGGCGAGCTCTATGAGCGCGCCTGCGAGCGTTTCACGCAGATCGGGGGAACGGCGATCGAGGTGGACTTCGCGCCGTTCCGCCAGGCCGGGGAGTTGATGTTCAGCGGACCCTGGGTCGCGGAGCGGCACTCGGCCATCGCTTCGCTCATGGACATCGATTCCGGCTCCCTGCTTGATGTCACGAGGACCGTGCTGGGCTCAGCCGCTGGGTATTCGGCGATCGACACGTTTGGTGCCATTCACCGGCTGCACCGGCTTCGCCGCGACGCCGAGGCGATCTTTGCGGGTATCGATGCGCTGGTGGTCCCGACCGCACCGCGGCCGTTCACGCTGGAGGAGATGGATCGCGATCCGATCACCCTCAACAATCGCCTCGGCTACTACTCGTACTTTGCCAATCTGCTCGATCTGTGCGGCGTGGCGGTTCCGAACGCGACATTGCCGAACGGCATGCCCATGGGCGTGACCCTGCTGGCGCCGGCCTGGCATGATCGCGCGCTGATCGGACTGGCGCGGCGGTTCGAGGTCAGTGCAGGCCGAGCGGCGTTCGAATTGAAGTCTGGTGGCTGACGGACGGATATTATTCCATCTCTTGCTCGAGCGTCGAAAGATCCAGGATCGAAATCACGGATCTGTCGTACCTGATCACGCCTTCCTCCTGGAGCCGTGCGAGCTGTACTGTCACCCATTGGCGGGTGGATCCGATGAGATTGGCGAGATCGCCGTGGGTAAACGGCATCCCGATGACGATCTCGCCGTCGCGCTTCACGCCGTAGACATGCGACAGGAAGATCAACAGGCTATGTAGCCGTTCCGTCACCGAGCGCGTCCCGAGCATCTGGGCCATCGCCGAATAGCATCGCGCCTTGAAGGCCAGGGCATCCAGCAAGGCGACGGCGATCGCCGGCGATTCCAGCGCAAGCCGCCGCAGCGCCAGTCCCGGCATGAACGTCAACAGGCTGGGTTCGGCCGCAACCGATGACCACATGTGCGGGCCCGTTCCGAATATATCGGGGCCACCGACGAAGTTGCCGGGAAACCAGTAGGCGAGCGTGACCTCACGCCCCGACGGCGCCGCATAGTAGCTGCGTATGCGTCCCTCGCTGATCAGGTAGATCCCAGCCTGTGTGTCGCCCTGAGACCAAACCAGTTGGCCGGCTTCCAGGGCCTTCTCGCGTCCGATCGCACGCAACCGATTGCAATCAGCCCGGTTGAGACCGTCCAGCAAGCCGGGCAGCGGCCTGACGAGATTGTCCGACTCGGCCAGCATCACGCCTGCCGCTATCGCGCTATTCGCCCTGTGCATCGCCGGCTCCCCTGTGAGACCCGGCATCGATTATTCAAGAACCATGCCAGCGCGCTGCGGGCTGCCTCTCGATTTCCAAGTTCTGGGCGATCAGCTCGCGTCCGACTGATTGAACGCCCGCAACCCTTCTGCGCGGATGACGTCGAGACAATCCTTCTTGAGGGAAAGATAGGTTGGTTCGACCATGACAGAATTCGACCGCGGGCGCGGCAGCTTGACCGCGACTTCGCGCAGGATGCGGCCGGGTCCCGCGCTCATGATGAGAACACGGTCGGCCAGCACGATGGCTTCATCGATATCATGCGTGACGAACACGATCGTCGCCTTGATCCGGTCGCGCAGCTCCAGCAGATTGTCTTGCATCACCGCCCGGGTCTGCGCGTCGAGGGCCCCGAAGGGCTCGTCCATCAGCAGCACGCGGGGCTGATTGGCCAAGGCTCGCGCGATCGCCACGCGCTGTTGCATGCCCCCGGACAGCGTGTTCGGATAGGCGTCGGCGAAACGCTTGAGACCGACCATCGCGATCAGATCGTCGGCGATGGCATTCGCTTCTGTCCTCGACTTCCCAAGCATCCTGGGGCCGTGGGCGATGTTCCTGCGGACAGACTTCCAGGGGAAAAGATGCGGCTGCTGGAACACCATGCCGACATCGGGTCGCGGGCTGTAGACACGCGAGCCCTCTACCAGGATGTCGCCTTCAAACGGCACTTCCAGTCCGGCGATCGTATTGAGCACCGTCGACTTGCCACAGCCGGAGGGCCCAACGATGCAAATGAACTCGCCAGGTGCCACGTCGAAGGACACGCGATCCACCGCGATGGTCTGCCCGCGGCGGGTGTCAAAAACGATGCTCAGGTTTGAGACTTGAATGGCCGGTTGTTTCCGCGCCGATTCGACGGAGGCTGGCGCACTTGCCAGAGCCAGTTTCATGATCGATCGAGCTCCCGACATCAACGCCACCAGACAGTACGTTCCGCAAGAGCCGAAAACAGCCGGTCGGCAGCGAACGAAATCAACCCGAGCGCTGCGAGCCCGCCCATGACCTGGCCGGTTTGCAAATTCTGCTGCGCAATCTCGATCCTGTAGACAATGCCGGCGAAAGCGCCTGCGAGTTCGGCGGCGACAAGCGTGTAAAAGGAGATACTGACGGCGGTGCGCAACCCGACCACGATGTAGGGAAGCGCACCCAGCAGCACGATCTCCTGGAGCATCTGCCGCCGGGGCGTGCCGAGCATCAACGCCGCCCGAATCAGGCCGCGGTCGACCTTCTGCACGCCGATGTGGGTCGAAAGCCAAACCGTGAAGAACACGCCCCATACGACGAGGAACAGTTTTCCCGCCTCCGACAGGCCGAACCAGAGGATGACGATCGGCACGAAAGCAATCGGCGGAATTGGCCGCAGGATATGGAATAGCGGGGACAGCAAGCTCGAAACAACAGGGAATTGGCCGGTGAGGATACCGAGCAGGATGCCGAGCAGGCCGCCTACGATGAACCCCGTGGTGACGCGAAAGAGGCTGGCCAGCAGATCGCCAAGGAACTGTCCGCTTCGTATCCACTCGAGGACCGCTGCAGCAACCACCGTCGGCGGCGGAAACAGCACCATGTTGACGGCCCCGGAACGGGAGACCAGTTCCCAGAGGCCGATGAACAGGGGAAGCGAAAGCGCCCCGACCAGAATATTGAGGCGGCGAAGACGAGCTGAATCCGGCCGCCGACCGCGACCGTCGGTGCGGAGAGCAATCTCTTGTCGTGCTGAAGTGCCCTCCTGCATGGCTGTGCGTGTGCCTATTTCCACGAGAGGGTGACGCGTGCGGGGTCGACCTTCTTCAGTGGCTCGGCGACGACGACCTTGCTGAAGTCGGGCATCGCCGCTCCCGGAGGATGGTTGCCGCTCTCGAGGCGCCATGCGGAGTGGGTCTTGAGAATCTCGATCAGCCTATCGTCGAGGCGCACCCGGTAAACATAGTCGGCCCAGATCGCAGCGAGTTCGTCCCGCTTCATGCCGACCGCGTCCGCCACGACCGTGATCGCTTCATCCTGGTGTGCCTTCATCCAGACCTCGGCGTCGATCAGCGCGGCGATGAACTTCTCAACCAGCGCCGGGTTGGCATCCAGATAGGTCCTCATGACAACGATGTTGAACGTTTCGGAGTAGGTGCCCTTTGTATCGAGTTCAGCGGCGGCTTCGCCCAGGGCCTTCTTGGCGTTGGCGATGTGGGGTTCCCAGGTGTCGATCGCGTCGATGCTTCCGGCTGCAAGCGCCGGCAGCATCTCCTGCGGCCGCAGATTGACGAGGGTGACATCCTTGGGAGCCAATCCCGCCGACTTCAGCAACGTCGCCGTGTAGACCTCGCTGCCGGTGCCGGCAGTGAATCCGATTCGCTTGCCGCGCAGGTCTGCCTTGGTCTTGACGCCGGCCTTGGCCGCGACGACCGTCTTGAGGTCGGAATATTCCATGCCGGCGACAAAGGCGATGGGCTGGTTTGCCATCGCCGAAGCGGTAACCGGCGCCTCCGCCGTTGTCGCGATGTCGGCGCCGCCCCCGATCACGGTGTCCAGGCATTGCTTGCCGGACGTGAAGTTCGAGACCGTGATGTCCAGTCCGTGCTTTCCGAAAATCCCCTTCGATTTGGCGATGATCGCAAGGCCGGAGATCGGCGCGAGGTTTTGCGCAAGCCGGGCTTTGAGCAATTCCGCGGCCGCGGCGCAGCCCGGACTGATGGCGAGGCAGCAAAGCGCGGCATAGCCGGCAATTGCCGCAATTGGGCGGACGGTGTTCCAGTGCATGACGATCTCCCCTCGCGCCGCGCCCGGCGGCAGCCCCGATGTGATCGCGGATGCCGCCCTGAACGGCCCCGCAGCAGACTCCCGCGTCCTCTCCTGGGCGATCTCTTGAGGATCGGCCCCACGTTGGTATGCTCGCCCGGCGCTACGGTCTCTGGAAGCAATTAATCGACATGGCGCTCGGGGCGACCGGTCGTGCGCCTCCGCTCGAGGTGATGCGCGTGCGGCGGATGGCCGCTGGAATAATGTCTGTCGTGACGGGTTCATGTCAGCGGATCAAAGACCGTCCAGCCAGGCGCAATCGCAGGAACAATCGGGAGGATAGGATGAGCATTATTGCCAAGGTCATCGTGCCAGCAGGCGTTGCGCTGGCGGTCTTCGCAAGTCCATCGGTGCGGGCGCAGTCAGCCGACATGACGTTCTTCGTGACCTCGAGCGGCCCGGGCAAGGGCGCCGATCTTGGCGGCCTGGAGGGAGCCGATGCGCAGTGCCAGAAGCTGGCGCAGGCCGGCGGCGCCGGCGGCAAGACCTGGCGCGCCTATCTCTCGGCGCAGGCCGCCGACGGCAAGCCCGCCGTCAATGCCAAGGACCGCATTGGCAAGGGACCGTGGCAGAATGCCAAGGGTGCGGTGATTGCTAAGGACGTTGCCGACCTGCACGGCGCGGCCAATAATCTCACCAAGCAGACCGCGCTCAGCGAGAAGGGCGAGGTCATCAACGGCGCCGGCGACACGCCGAACCGGCACGATATCCTCACGGGATCGCAACCGGACGGCACCGCTTTTGCCGCGGGTGACGACAAGACCTGCAGGAACTGGACGTCGAGCACGCAGGGCGCGGCGGTCGTCGGCCATGTCGATCGTAAGGGCCTGCGCGACGACGAGCCGTCAAAGTCCTGGAACAGCTCTCACCCCTCGCGCGGTCCCGACGGCGGCTGCTCGCAGGCCGATCTGAAGAGCACCGGCGGCGACGGCCTGCTGTATTGTTTCGCGGCGAATTGAGGCGAGGCTCTATCTTCCGTCATTGCGAGGAGCGAAGCGACAAAGCAATCCAGACTTTCTCCGCGGAAGCAGTCTGGATTGCTTCGCTTCCGCCTTCGCTCTTCGAGCTTCGGCGGACAAGCCGTTCGCAATGACGGAGAATGTGGTGCCGCCGTTCCGTCTCGCTCTCACGGAACCTTCGGCCGCATGTTACATTGGTCCGACCGCTTCCACGCTCACGGACCTCTCCCATGAAATACGAGCTCTATTACTGGCCCGAGATCCAGGGCCGCGGCGAATATGTGCGGCTGGCGCTGGAGGAGGCGGGGGCGGCTTACGTCGACGTCGCGCGGGGGGCGCGCGGAACAGCTGCGATGATGAAGATGATGGACGCGCATGGCGGCACGCCGCCCTTCGCGCCGCCGTTCCTGAAAGCGGGCAAGCTCGTCATCGGCCAGACCGCCAACATCCTGCTCTATCTCGGCGCCCGTCATGGGCTCGCGCCGAAGACGGAAGCGGGCAAGCTTTGGGTGCACCAGCTTCAGCTCACCATCACCGACCTCGTGACCGAGATCCACGACACCCATCACCCGCTCGGGCCTTCGATGTACTATGAAGATCAGAAGGTGCCGGCGAAGAAGCGCACGGCGGAGTTTTGGGACGAGCGCGTGCCGAAATATCTCGGCTATTTCGAAGAGCTTCTCGCCGGCAATGGCGGCGCCTATGTCACCGGTCGCAGGCTGACTTACGCCGATCTCTCGCTGTTCCAGATCGTCGATGGGCTGCGCTACGCCTTCCCCAAGCGCATGAAGGCGTTCGAGGGAAATATCCCGGGCCTCGTCGGCCTGCATGACCGCATCGCCGCGCGGCCGAACATCAAGGCCTATCTTGCGAGCGAACGCCGGATCCCCTTCAACGAGCTGGGCATCTTCCGCCGCTACAAGGAATTGGACAATTAGCCGGTCCGGATAGCGGCTCACCACACGCCGGGCAGCAGGCGATAGCGCACGCGCGTCATATAGCTGGAATAGCCCGGCAGGCCCTCGCGCAGCGTGCGCTCCTCGATGTCGATGCGGACAGCAAACAAAACGACGATGACCGGCGCCATCACGAGGCCCCACCACGAGCCCAGCAGCAGCGGCACGCCGGCGAAGAACAGGATCATGCCGCTGTACATGGGGTGGCGCACATGCGCGTAAGGCCCCGTCGAGACCACGCGTTGTGCGCGGTCGGCCTGGAGCTTCACCACGGGCGCGGCGAACGAGTTCTCGCGGAACACCCACAGGATGAACAGCGTCGAGAGGACGAACAGCACGAGACCTAGCGCCTGCAACGCAACCGGCATGTCGGAGGATTGCGTGCGCCGGTCGAGCCCCATCGCGGCCAGCCAGGCCAGCATCGCAATGACGAAGACGATCATGAAGGTTTTGTCGGCGGCAGGCTGATCCTTTTGCAGGACCGGCCGCAGGCGTTCGGCGAGCAGCGCCGGATCGACCCGATAAAGCCACCAGCCGCAGAGCGGGCCGAGCAGGGCGCAGGTGGCGAGGAACACCCAGGCCGAAGGCCAGTGCATCGTCCCGGCGCAGGCGAAGAGCAGCGCACCCATGCCGGCGGTGGTGATCGTGTTCTGCAACAGTAGTTTTGCGATCATGCGCAGGTCCCGGTCTGCCGCGCACGATATTGGTCCCGCTATCCGGCGAAGATGCGGCCGGACACGCGAAAAGCCCGATCGACCGGATCGGGCGTTTCATCTTTGACCGACCCTGATCAGGCGAGCTGATCGATCCGCGTGCCCTGACCCGGCGGCAGCGGCGCGGGCGGCGGCGGCTTGTAGGTCGGGTCGTTGTCCTTGGTCTTCTGGTCGTCCTGCTGCTTGGTCGTGTCGTAGCTCGGCACCACGATCGCGATCGGCGGCGGCGTAACGGTCGAGACGCTCATCCACAAATCCTCACACATGGAAACAATCGACCTTGCGCTGCGAGGAGCGAAGCTTCCGTCAAGCCAATCGTTAAAATGCGAGGAAGTTGGTGCGGTGGGATGTGCCTTTTCTGTGCCTCCTTGCGCTGTACGAGGGAGCGGACGAACCTCTCCTCGTCATTGCGAGCGCAGCGAAGAAATCCAGGACTGTCACCGCGGAGGGATTCTGGATTGCTTCGCTGCGCTCGCAATGACGGAGCGTGTGGAGAGAGCGAGTGCCGCCTATTCGTCCTTGCCGCGCGTGATCGCGATGGACGCATCCGTCTTGGTGCGGGTGCATTCCATGTTGAGCCGCCGGTAGCGCATGACGACCTTGTCGCCGCGCAACAGTCCCATCCGCTTCAGGCAGCGTGTCGCGCCCGTCGTGGTGTCGTCCTTCGTGACGGTGAAGACAATCGCCGCCATCGACCCCACCAGTGAAAAGAACTCCGGTGTCGGCTTGCGATCGCCCTTGGCATAGAGCTCGATGGAATATCTGTCGCCGCGGCAACCCACGGATAGCTCCTTGGCTGCGGGGTGCGAGAGGTAGACGATGTTGGCGGCCCGGAAATTCACCTTCAGGCGCTCGACCTGGTTCGCCAGCTCCTTGGCGCTGTCGTCGCAGCGATCCGCGCGGGCAGGCGAGGCGAGGGTCACAAGGCCGGTGATGGCGGCGGCGACCAGGATCGCGCCGCGGACGTTCAGTTTGAAAATCATGATGAAAAGCCCCTTAGGCCGCGCATTCAACCTTCGTCGCGCGCCGAGCGCAAGGGGTGCACCCAGGCTTGCCGGGACGACCATCCACACCTTGCGTCCGGCCGATGGCAACCGAGAAAGGGCCGTGGCGACGCCGAATCGGGATGCCCCGGCCGCGCCAGAACGCCTTCCATTCGCGGCAAAAAAGCTTAGAACGCTTCTACGCTTAGAGGCCCGCGAGGGCTCCAAAACCCCGAGATTTGCCCATGAACGCTCCCACCGCCATCCCCGATCCCGCAAAGCCCGTTCCGCCCTACAAGCACACCCCGCTGTTCCCGCTGGGCAAGGACGAGACGCCCTACAAGAAGATCACGGCCGAGGGTATCAGGGTCGAGAAGGTCCTGGGGAAGGACATGCTGGTGGTGTCGCGCGAGGCGCTGCGGGCGCTGTCGGAGGCGGCCTTCGGCGACATCAACCACTATCTGCGCCCCGGCCACCTGAAGCAGCTCCGTGCGATCCTGGAGGACGGCGAGGCGAGCCCGAACGACAAGTTCGTTGCGCTGGACTTCCTGAAGAATGCCAACATCGCGGCCGGCGGCGTGCTGCCGATGTGCCAGGACACCGGCACCGCGATCATCATGGGCAAGAAGGGCTGCAACGTCATCACCGACGGTGACGACGAGGCGGCGCTGTCGGAAGGCGCGCGCGATGCGTATCTGCGCCGCAATCTGCGCTACTCGCAGGTCGCACCCTTGTCGATGTACGAGGAGAAGAACACCGCCAACAACATGCCGGCGCAGTGCGAGATCTACGCCGAGGGCGACGACGCCTACAAGTTCATGTTCATGGCGAAGGGTGGCGGCTCCGCCAATAAAAGCTTCCTGTTCCAGGCCACGCCCTCGGTGCTGACCAAGGACCGGCTGCTCGCCTTCCTGAAGGAGAAGATTCTGACGCTGGGCACTGCGGCGTGCCCGCCCTATCACCTCGCCATCGTGATCGGCGGCACCTCGGCCGAGCTGTGCATGAAGACGGTGAAGCTCGCCTCCGCCCGCTATCTCGACGCGCTACCGACCCACGGCTCGCCCGACGGCAACGCCTTCCGCGACGTCGAGATGGAGCAGGAAATCCACAAGATGACGCAGTCGCTCGGCGTCGGTGCGCAGTTCGGCGGAAAGTATTTCTGCCACGACGTGCGCGTGATCCGCATGCCGCGCCACGGCGCCTCGCTGCCGATCGGGCTCGGCGTATCCTGCTCGGCCGACCGCCAAGTGCTCGGCAAGATCACCAAAGACGGTGTCTATCTCGAGGAACTCGAGCACAACCCGGCGCAATATCTGCCGCAGGTCGAGCAGTCGCTCGGCGGCGAGGTCGTCAAGATCGACCTCAACCAGCCGATGAAGGATATCCTGGCGACGTTCTCGAAGTACCCGACCAAGACGCGGGTCTCGATGACCGGCACCATGATCGTCGCGCGCGATAGCGCACACGCCAAGCTGCGCGAGCGCCTCGAGAGGGGCGAGCCGCTGCCGGACTATTTCAAGAACCACCCGGTCTATTACGCCGGTCCCGCCAAGACGCCGGAGGGCTACGCCTCCGGCGCGTTCGGCCCGACCACCGCGGGCCGCATGGATTCCTTCGTCGACCAGTTCCAGGCCGCCGGCGGTTCGATGGTGATGGTGGCCAAGGGCAACCGCGCGCCTGCCGTGCGCGAGGCCTGCAAGAAGTATGGCGGCTTCTATCTCGGCTCGATCGGCGGTGCGGCGGCGAACCTCGCCGAGCACTGCATCAAGAAGGTCGAGGTGCTCGAATATCCCGAGCTCGGCATGGAAGCAATCTGGCGCATCGAAGTCGTCGACTTCCCAGCGTTCATCATCATCGATGACAAGGGGAACGACTTCTTCAAGGAGCTGAACCTCGGTTAGCGCTCCGAGCAGTCGAACGGCGGCCCGTCGCTGATGGTGCGCTTTAGCGCGGCACCAGATACTGCGTCGGCGCGCCGTTTTCGGGCCCATCGAACATCACGAGCACGCGCCATGGCTCGCCGCTGATGTCGCTGAGCACCAGCAGGGTCTCTGCCTTGGCGGTGCTGTCGGCGACGTTGAGCGTGTGGCTCGTTCCAAGCTTGCCGCTGCTGGTATCGTAGAACACGACGGCGGGCGCGATCTGCTGTTCGTTGACCGGCCCGGTCAGGAGAAGCAAGCCGCCTGACACGGCGGCGATGTCCCTGATACCGGTCGTTGTACCAAGCGGCAGCAGAGGGTCGATGAGCGTGGCCTTGAGCGGCATGTTCTCGGTGAAGACGGCCTTTGCGTCGACCTTGAGAATATAAGCATTGCCGTCTTTGGAAGGACCACGGAAACCAAGATACATCAGGTCCCCTTTGACCGCGATGGCCTCGATGTTGGCGCCGTTGTCGCCCAGGGGCTTGTCGTAATCCGCCGGCAGTGCGTCCTTGATTGCACCGCGCAGGCGCGTCACGGATGCTTCGACGCCGATCACCTCGTCCTCGGAGATCGGGAAGGTCGGCTTGCCCGTGACCTTGTCGACGGGAAAGCGAAAGACGTGATAGCTCGTCGGATTGCTGTCGTCGGGATGATGACGTTTGCGGCCGTGCGATCCGACCACGTAGAAATAACCGTCATCGTAAGCGGCGCCCTCGGCATCCGGATCGCCGCTGGCCTGATCGCTCAGCAGGCGGATCACCTTGCCGGGATTGATCGTCGTGCCTTCGATCGCAAAGAACTGCGCGTATTTCTTTTCGTCGTTGACGACGAGGCAGGATTTGAGGGGCGGGGACGTGGTCGCGCACGCCGCTCCGCTGATGTTGGTGCGCGCATCCGCGCTCTTCTTGAACGGCTCGCTCAGTTGCCACGCCGGCGACTGCGGCTCGAGCATATCGGCACTCACCGGCGCTACTCCGGCAAGTGCGGCGACGGTGGTGGCCAGGAACAGGTGGATGCGATTGTGAGCGGGGAGGGAGCGCATGCAAATTCCCCTTCTGAAAGTGTGTTGAGATCAATAAAAATCTTTAGTTGTATGCTGTATCCTGCTCGCGAAGCCGGCTGTGGTCAACGACCCGAGCGCCTTGGCCCCGTGGCCAATGACCGCAGACCGTCAGCTGCAATTCGTGACCTGGTTGGAGCACAGCGAGCGCCACCAGCCGTGGATGCCGTCCTGGCTCTCGACGAGGCCCCAGAGGCCGCTGCAGGCGAGCAGGCGCTTTGGGCCGCCGTCGGTGTCGATTGGGCCGCCGAGCTCGCGCTGGGCGGGCATCCATTTGGCATCGACGAAGGGCGCCTGAAACAGGCCGCCCATGCGCGTGGCGCCGTTGGCATAGGACGCGCCGACCTTGTTGGACGCGACCCAGCCGCGCCCCGCATAGGGTTTTGGCGCGCTGCGCGGATATCTCTTCTCGTCTTCGTAATCCTTGCCCGGCGGCTTGGCGCCTTCGATCAGAAACCAGCCGTCCTTGAAGCCGATGATGCGGAATTCGGTGAGCCAGCCGCCATCGGGCGTGTTCTCGGCGCCGCCAAGCTTGAGCCGATAGGGCGGCGGCAGCGTGCCGAGCACGCGCGCTTTTGCCGAAGGCTCGGCGCGCACGTTGAGGCCATCAGGATCCTTGTCGATGGACCAGGCGCCGAGATCGCAGGGCTCCGTGCCGTCGGGAAGCGTGGCGCGCCTGGCGGCGAGACCGGTGTGGAGCTTTGCGAAATCGGTATCGTCGTTGTCAGGATCCGGCCCGCTGCGCGGCTTCAATTCGGCCGAGCCCGCGCGCGTCGCATCCGATGTCAGCGTGACGACGAGGGCCTGGCGCGCAGCGAACACGCTTGCCGGTGTCTTCGGATCGTTCGACGAGGCCGGATAGACGGCGAGGTAGCCGGTCGATCCTTCGGTCCGGTAGGCCGTGCCGGCGACATAGCCCGCCGGCACCATGGCGAGCGCGCTCGCGCGCCACGCCGGTTCGGTGTCATCCGCGCGCGCCACTTGTGTCGCGACACACAGGATCATTGCCGCGATGAGACGGAGCACGCGCGCGGTTCGCAACGTGTTTATGCGCGCGCACCCGTGAACGGAAAACTGCCCATCGGGCCGATGCCCATCTCGCCGCTCATGCTGTCGCCAGAGACCGTTCCGATGAACTCGAGCGTCAGCGGCATCGGATTGGTGATCGAGACTTTCCAGTTGACGGCGTCGCCGCTGATGGTGCCGTCGAAGATCTCGGCCGAATTGCCGTCGGCGCCCTGCGTTCCGGTCAGTGTGCCGCCGGAGTTCAGCAAGGTCAGCGTGGCCTTGCGCTCGCCCATGGGCGTCGTCATGGTCAGAGTCCAGTTGCCGTCCACGGCCATTCGTGTCTCCCATAAATCCCGGCGGGCAGCGACGATCCGCGGCCCGTCCCTGGCCGAGCGTATAGCGCAACTCGCAGCAGCTGCCTAACCCTCCCTTGGAGGCATTTAGGCGCGGGCGGCGGCACGGCGCCGGCTGGTGACAATGAGGCGAAGCACGACATACTGCACGGCAAAGGCGAGGATCTTGGCGCCGCCTGCGACCACCGTGATGTAGAACGCCCATAGCTTCAGATCGCCGGTGGAGGCGACCGCGATCATGCCGGCGCCGATCACGAACATCAGCAACGCCCAGGCATAGCCCGCGGCCGTCACATATTCCGGAACGGTCTCGACGACGATCGGCGGCATGTAGCGCAGCATCCAGCCACGTTTGAGCATGATGGCGCCGATGGCGAAATGCGCGATCGAGGGCTTTGCCAGCATGAAGCGGGGATCATTGGTCAGCAGGGTGACGGTGCCCAGCACGACGACGAGCGCGAGGCTCGCATAGGTCATGTAATTGAGCTGCTGCCCCTTCACGCGCGCGTAGATCACCTGCGCGATCGCTCCGGCAATCGCCACCGACGTTGCCAGGACGACGTTGTCGGTGATGAGGTAGATGACCAGGAAAACGATGGCGGAGAGGAAGTCGGAGGCGAGGCGGGCGAATACGTCCTTCATCGTCTGTCCTGTTCAGCGGGTGTTGGGCATTGCGCTGGCCGGCGCACCGTACTTGATCTGGCGATACTCGGGATACCATTTTGTGAAGTAGATCGCGCTGTTGCGGGCGGCGAAGGCGACCGCAAGGCCCGACCAGAGCGGCAGGCCGGGGACGTAGAGCAGTGCGATGTTGGCGGCCATCATCAACAGTGCGGCGGCGGTCCAGGCGCCGGTAATGACGTAATTGGCGGTGAGGAAGCCGGGCATCGCCGCCGTCTCGGCCGGGACCGTTTCAACCGCATATTGCAGCGTGAACGGGTGGCGGACCAGCATCGAGCCGAGCGAGATGACGAAGATGCCGATGTCGACCGACAGCTTGACGCCCAGCGTGCCGAGCTTCGGGTCGATCAGCGCGAGGTAGAGACCGATTGCGGCGAATATGATCGCCGAGCCCATCGCCAGGATCTTCACGGAGCGGCCGCGCGCGACATCGACCGTGATGGTGGCGAGGCAGATTGCAGACGCTGCGAACACGCTGATCGTGGCTGAGGTCACCAGCATCAGGAAAGTGTAGGCGCCGTAGGGCGCGAGGATCAGGAAAATCGCCATGAGCCGCCTCGATCTGGCTAATCTTTACGATGTAAAGATCAATAAATCAGGAGCGATGCCGGGTCAAGCGAAATCTTTACAGTGTCAAAATAACGTAAGTAACTTCCAAATAATGAAGTGCTGCAATGGCTTGGTCGGACGCCTCGTCGGCGAATTCCGCCCAGGGCAGGCGTGACAGAAGCGGCAGCGCGGCGGCGAGCAGGAGGCCGACCGAGAGCAAGATGCCGCCGTTCAACATGACATGGCCGCTCCGTCGCGGCCGGATCGCCCGGAGTGCGAGCGCGGCGCAGGCCAGGGCGAGGACGGCAAGGCAATCTGCGGTGATCGAGGGCATGTGCATGCGAGGCCTCTTTGGTGATATCCGCGATGTCATTCCGGGCTCGCGACGTCGTCGCGCCCCGGAATGACCGGAGTTACTGCGCGCCCACCCAATTGCCGTGAAAGCCGTCGGGCACGCGGTGGCCGAGCTGCACCAGCGCAACGGGGCCGGCTTCGACATCGGTGGCGTTGAACACGGCGAGGTCGCTGCGGTTCTCCCGCGCGCGCCAGACCACCGCCAACAGCCAGCCGTCGCCTTCCGCTGCATCCGTCGCGCGTTCGACGAACACCGGCTCGGAGATGATATCGCCGGCCGGCAGCAGATAGTGACCGAGCCGTCTGCCGTTGCCGTCGACATGGACGACGCCCGAAAGCGCGCCGAACATCGGCAGCCGCGGATTGGCGCAGGCGTACCAGCCGTGATGGCTTTTCAATCCGGCGCGGCGGTCGTCGATGCGGGGGAATTCGCCCGTGAGATCGTCGAGGTAGGTCTGCTGAAAGCGATCGGTCTTCCCTGAGAGATCGAACGTCCAGCGGCAATGGCGGGCGCGTGATTTCTCCGGATCCGTCGGCCGGCCATCGGGATGTGGAAACAGCGGCGCTTCCTCGAACTGCATGACGTCGGCGACGATGCGGTTGCCGTCTTCCCACGCATTCATGATGTGGAAGACGTAGCAGGCTTCACCGCGGAACCAGACGATGTCCTTGGCCGTGCCGTTGCGCTTCATCACGCCGACGTAGGCGCCCTTGTCCGGCTCCCAGGCATAAGGCGGCCGTCCGCTCATCGCGCGCTCCATGCTGCCGGTGATCGGGAGGATCGGAAACAGCACGTGGTTCTCGGTGACGATGAAGTCGTGCACCATGCTGGCATAGGGCGCCTCGAAACGTTCGAAGCGCGTCGCCTTGCCTGTTACCTCGATCGATCCGTAGGAGAGGGCAGGCGTCAGCGGACCCGCGGCGTTGTAGCCGAAGAACACGAGTTCGCCGGTGACCGGGTCGACCTTCGGATGCGCCGTGAAGCTGCCGGCGACGCGACCCTGATAATTGTGATAGCCGCGCGTTGCCAGCGTGCCCGGCTCGATCTCGGTCGGCAGATGCGCTTCTTCGAGCGCCAAGAGCTTGCCGGCGTGGAAGATGATGTTGGTGTTGGCGACGCCGCCGTCGGTGAGGTTTTGCGGGGCATCCGGCAGCTTGCGGCCGAAGCCGCCGAACAGGGCGCGGCCAGCATCGTGCTCGGCCAGCCATTTCGGCGTGCGGACCCAGCGGTTGCGGTAGCTGGCGCGGCCGTTTTCGAGGTGGAAGGCGTGCAGCATGCCGTCGCCGACGAACCAGTGCGCATCGGGCGCATCGAACTGCGGATTGGGACCGTTGCGATAGAGCACGCCATTCAGATCGCGCGGCAATTCCCCGACGATTTTCAGGAAAGGCGCGTCGGCCTCGAATGGAATCGGCGCGATATTGTTGCGGCGCTCGATGACGGCGTCGTGCTGCACGGCGTATCCCTCCTTATCTTTACATCGTAAAGATCGAATAATGCCGATCGCCGGATTCGTCAAGTGAAATCTTTACACTGTCAATATTGCGTCATATAGCTTGCAAATGGCCAAAAGCGACACCAACAGCGAAACTGCGCGCAAGCCGCGTAGCCCGAGCAAGACATCGTCGGCCGCGAGCGCGCAGGCGCGTTCCGCACGCCGTCCGGCAGTAGCGAAGACGGAGACACCGTATCATCACGGCGCTCTGCGCGAGGCGCTGCTCCAGGCCGCTGAACGGGTGTTGGAGCGCGACGGGCTGTCCGGCCTGACCTTGCGCGCGGTGGCGCGGGAGGCGGGCGTCTCGCACGCTGCGCCGACCCATCATTTCGGCGATCTCACCGGCCTGCTCAGCGAGCTCGCGGCCGTCGGCTTCCGCCAGTTCAACGCGGCGATGGCCTCGTCCTGCGACGCCGCCACCACGCCGCTGGAGCGCGCGCTGGCGCGGCCGAAGGCCTATGTCGCCTATGCGCAGGCCCATCCGGGCATGTACGGCATCATGTTCCGCACCGAACGGCTCGACTATTCCAGGCCCTCGCTGCACGAGGCGGCCGAAGCCTCCTTCGCCGGCCTTGCCAATGCCATCGGCATGATGCGCCAGGAGCAGATCAGCGAAGATTCGCTGACGCTGAACCAGGGCGCCGCGATCGCACGCGCCTGGTCGTTGGTGCACGGCTTCACCATGCTGCTGCTCGACGGCCGTCTCGAAGACATTTTGGGGCGGCTGCCCGAGGGGACGACGGCCGAGCAGTTGCTCGAGGCGATGCTGACGGCGCCCATCACGGGGAAATTGCCCGGCCCCTGATCATCAGGCGCGAGAGCAACCCTTGCCATCGTTGGGCGTTGACGCCGCATGGCAAGAACACCCCGCGCACCCTGGAAACGCGCCAACCCGCGTAAACGCGCGGGCAAGGCGTCAAAGCAGCTCACGCCCGCGCAGAAATCGGCGGCGAAGGCGCGCGCCCGCCGGGCCGGGCGCCGCTATCCCAACCTCGTGGACAACATGCGCATGGCAGCCAAGAAGACTTCGAAGGCAAGGAAGTCGGCGAAAAAGAGATCCGCAAAGAAAATCCGCAAGCGTGCGGAGAAGAAGACGGCAAAATCCTCGCGCAAGCGCACTGCATCGGCACGGGAAAAGGATCCACGCGGCGGCCTGACCGCGGCGGGCCGTAAGGCTTTTGCGCGCAAGCAGGGGGCTCACTTGCGGCCCGGCGTCACCAGGAAAGAATCGGAGATGACGCCGCAGGAGATGCGCCGCAAGGGAAGCTGGGCCGTGCGCTTCTATGGCCGCGCGAAATTGCCGCCGCTCGTCGATGCCAACGGACGACCGACCCGGCACGCGTTGTCGGCGCATGCCTGGGGCGAGCCCGTGCCGAAGACGGTGGCGGCGGCACGGCGCATTGCCGCGAAGGGCGAGCGGCTTCTGGCGCGCTACCGGCGCGCCAAGGCGAAGGTTTAGCGCCAAAACCTGGCGCCAAGACCGAGTGCCAAGGTCTAGCGCCAAGGTCTAGCGAATCGTCGCGAGTTCGACCGCGCGTCCACGCGTGCCGACAATCTTCACTACGTCCTTGCCGCAGGTGAAGCTGCGGGCGAAATCGTCGGCCGCCTTGCGCGCGAGCTCATTGGCGGTGGGGTTGGCGATGGCATCGACATAGGCGACGTGGCAGACCGGCCCCGGCGGCAGCCGCGTCACGACGAGCATGGCCTTGGTGTTCGGCCGTCCCTGCTTGTCGGGATCGGTGCTATCGGCGATGTGCCAGCGCTGGATCATGGCAAACGGCTTCGTGCCCGCGCTACGCCATTCGACGGTGGCCTCCGATGAATTGAACGGCGCGAACCAGACTTTTGCCGCCGGTTCCTCCGCTGCGGCCTTGCGATTGCGGCCGACCGAGACGATTTCGCGCAGATCATCCTCGGCGATCAGCACGATCAGGCCGTTTTTTCCCGGGCAGACCCGTGTGCTGCCGTCGAGCTCGCTGGGCTTGCCGATCTGGCGGCAGTCTTTTGGCGCTGTGGAGGAATAGGTGCTGCCCATGGATTGGGCGGCGACGTGACCCGCGCTCAGGCAAGTCAGCAGCAGGGTCAGACAAAGGAACGCGATACGCCTCATGACGACGCCTTGATGCAGAGGGAACTCGCTCCATCAGACGTCTTCATTGTGGGCAAGGTTCAAACAGGGGCGGGATGTACCTGACAGCGGCGCGGAATCGTTCTAGAAGGGCGGCTTCGCTTGAGGCATCGGGCCTCGTTCGCGTCCTCATTTCTCTCGATCATGCCAGCCATCGCTTCCAGCAAATCCTACCGTGTCGGCCGTTCCAAGACCGGACTCGGCCTCTTTGCCACCATGCCGATCAAAAAGGGCACCCGGATCATCCGCTATTTCGGACCGATCCTGGACTCGCGGATCCCCGCGCATGACGACATCGAGAACAAGTACCTGTTCGAGCTGAACGGCCGTTGGACCATCGACGGCTCGGTACGCAAAAACCTCGCCCGCTACATCAACCATTCCTGCCGCCCGAACGCCGAGTCCGACGTCCGTCCGCGCGAGCGCAAGGTCTTCATCCGCGCCATCAGGAACATCGAGCCGGGCGACGAGATCAACTACGATTACGGCACCGACTACTTCAAAGCCTATCTGAAGCCGATCGGCTGCAAATGCCCTTCCTGCGAGACAAAGCGCAAGAAGCTGCGTGCCGAGGCCCGCGCCGAACGCACCAAGGTGAAGGCGCGCACGGAAGCCAAGGCCAAGAAGGCGAGCGCGAAGGCCGGCAAGAAGAAGCTTAACGGCCATGCCGTTGGCAAGAAGAACGGTCGCGCGCGGGCATAGCGCGAGGTCGAGCCCCCATCTCCGCTGTCATGCCCCGGCCTTGACCGGGGCATCCAGTACGCCGCAGCCCATCCGCATACGTCTACTGTCTCTGGAATGCTGGGTCGCCCGGCCAGGCCGGGCGACGACTGGACGCGGTGTGCCGGTCGAGCCGAACCTCACGCCGCCACCACACTCCCGCTCTTCCGCAATCCCACATATTGCAGCTCGGCAAACACGCCGGTCGCAATCGCCTGCGCGACGACCATGAGCTCGCCGCTGATGTTCGGCGACACCGCACCCGAGAACAGCAGCGCGATGCTGCCGACCGTCCAGGCCGCGTTGCCGACCACGACCAGCAGCACGAGCGGCCTCGCCACGGAGGCACGCGAGGCAAGCCAGCCGACCAGCGCGGTGTAGACGATCAGGAACAGGCCGGTCTCGCGCAGCAGCGCTTCAGGCAGGTTGAACAGCGATGCGAATACGCCGGCACCGAAGGTGAAGCCGAGGGCGGCGACGCCGCTGAAGATGGCGTCGGCGAGAAGTGCGCGGCGCAGGAAGGTGGATGCGTCGATCATCGTGGTCTCCATGGTTGGGTTGGGCTTGGGGTGAACTCAGTGCCGTCCGCGCCACCAGGCGCGGAACAGGCGGGCGATGCGGAACGGGCAGAGGCTCTTGCCGACGCCGTGCTCGAAGGCTGTGACCTGCGCGACGACATAGTCGCCGGTCGAATGCACCAGCGGCTCGGGCATGTTGAGGCTGCGTGCCAGCACGCGGGTCGCGAGCGTCACGGCCCAGGGAACAAGGTGGTCTGCGACGGTCCGGTAGAGCAGCAGCGCGATCATGGTCATCTCCTGTTGCCACCGAAGATGCGCCATGGCGGGGACCAATTCGATTACCTCGCGGGTAAAAAATACGCCCGTTCGCGACTGTCCTAAGGTGTTCGATGCTGTTCGCGAGGTGCGCGCAACCAAACACGCCAACCCCAGGCAGATCAGGACCGACGTTGAGTGCCGCGCCGCTCGACCGAAGCTTGAGAACGGGGCCCGGAGTGCCACGAAGATTTCCGACGCGACTGGCGGTGGTCTCTATCTCCTGATCACGCCGGATCTGAATAGACCGGGCAAGGCCGGCTCCAGGCTTTGGCGGATGGCTTATCGATTTCGCGGCAGGCAGAAGACCTACTCGATCGGGCCTTACGGCAACGGCAACGACGGCACCGTCTCGCTCGCGACCGCCTGCCAGAAGTGCGACGCCGCAAAAGCCCTGCTCGCTCAAGACCCCCCGGTCGATCCCTCGATCGAAAAGCAATTCGAACGGCATCGCCAAGCAGTTGAGCGCCCGTTCGGCGCGTGGATCGAAGACTGGCTAGCGGAGAAGAACACCGAGAAGATCAAGCGCGGCAGGCTGGTCACCGTGCGCAATCCCGAGACCATCGCTCTGCTAGAAAGATGGGCCGGTTGTTTGAGGAAGCGTTTCGGCAGATTCTACCGGAAGGACATCAAGCGCCCTGATGTGCTTGCCTTCTTTCGGGCGATGCAGGCTGAAGGATCCCCTCAGTGCTGGGCTGCTCGCCGGGCCGCAGGAAGAGGGTTCTCATGGCGCTCGCTCGTCAGTCTAGTGAAGGCAAAGAACGCTTCGAGCATTGCAGGGCAGCTGAAAGAGCCGAGGATCATTGTGAACCAGTGAAATCGGATAAGAACTTGAGGATCATTTTCCAGTGACTGACCTTTCGCGGATCCTTTGAACGTTGATCAAGCCGCCCCTGTTTCGGTCGGCCAAGCTGGTCCAGTGATGGACTGAAGCGAGAGTTTAAGTTTTTCAGTCGGGCAGAAGGCGGCGTGTGCACGATGTGTGCAAAGGGAGATCAAGAGAAATCTCACCACAGCCAATGTGAGCAGCCATGAAGCGCATGTGTAGGATCTGATTTCGAGGGGAAGAGGCGGGCGAGTGCTAACGAGCACTCTCAATTGCTCGAGGTGGAATGATCGAAAATCGTGGATTTGACTCCCACTCTCTCCGCCATTTGCGCGATTCTGTTCGCTAGATTGCGATCCTCTACTATCTTTACCCTTGGCGTCGACATCGAAGGCGCCGAGATCGACCAGAAGGGTGGAGGCGCCGATGATCGGTGCGGGCGGCGGGCCTATCGGGAATAGCCAAGGGCGGAGCCGATCGTCCGGGCTGCCTCCATCACGTGAACCGAGTACTCCTTGATCTGTTTGCGTTTGATGCGTGTGTCGGGCCCGGACATGCCGATCGCTCCAACGAGTTCGCCGGACCGTCCAAGGATCGCGCAGGCGCAGGCCGCTATGCCCTCGCGCCATTCGCCATGCAGCACGGAGGAGTAGCCCTGCGTGCGTGCGAGCTCGATGTCTTCGCGGAGCTCCTTGATCGTCGTTCGCGTCGCGTCGGTGTAGCGCCTGAGATGCGGCCGAAATCGTTCCAGATAGTCGTCCGGCATATGTGCGAGCATCGCCTTTCCCGTCGCCATGGTGAAGGCGGGCGCGCGCATGCCCACGCTCGTATGGGCGCGGATATGGTGAGCGCTTTCGATCTTGTCGACGTAGACGACGTCGATATCCTCGAGGACAGAAAGATGAATGGTTTCGCCGGTTATCTCGGCAAGTTTGGTCATCGCCGGCCGAGCGACGTTGATGAGATCCATCCGATGGATGACATGGCTGCCGAGAGCCCAGATCTTGGTCGTGAGCTCATACGTGCTGTGCGGGGGTATTTGGCGTACATACCCTTGGGTCTGCAACGTCATCAGCAGCCGATGCACATTGCTTTTCGTGAGCTTCAGCTCCTTCGCGAGGTCCGTGACCCCACGAGGTTGCTCGCTCAAAGCAAGTGTTTCCAGGAGACGCAGTCCCTTGGTGAAAGCCTTATCCATCCAACAACCAAAATAGAATGATCTTTCACCGGATCTAGCATGGCCGGGCGATCGGCCATAGCCCGCGGAAGGGGCAACCCCGAATCCTTTCAGAAACGGGGCCACCTGCCAATCAGCTGCCTATTGGGCCAGCAATGCGTTGAGCTTCTCCTGCCCGTACTCTTCGTTGGTGGAGTTTCCCGCCGGCGAAGTTGCGCCCCAATAGTCCGGGCTCCACTCGATCGCTTTCGAGATGTTGTCCGGATTGTTTGCCCAGTAGCGGGCGAGCTTCTTGTCGGTCGCCGCCTCGAAGACAACCGGGGAAGGAAGGGCGACCGGGAAGGTCGAGGTGAGCTGCGCCGCGCGCTTGGCGTCAAGCCGCCAGGAAAGCAGTTTCAGCGCGTTGTCGTAGTTCGGTGCTCCCTTGGGGATCGAGAAGAAGTCATAGTAGACGAAGCCCTGATTGAAGGTCAGGTCAATCGGGGCGCCTTCCAGTGCGAGCTTGCTCATCGAGCCGGTGTAAGCCATGCACATGTCGGCCTCGCCGTCGAGCAGGAGCTGTGGCGGCTGTGCGGCCGTCGTCCACCATTTTGCAATATGGGGCTTGATCTCCTTGACCTTCTTCAGCGCCCGCTCCATGTCGATCGGGTAGAGCTTGCTTTTCTCCACTCCGTCAGCCATCAGCGCCGCTTCGAACACGAAACGAGGCCAGGCGGGCATGCAGCGCCGCCCTGGGAATTTCTTCACGTCCCAGAAGTCGGCCCAGCTTGTCGGTACATTTTCCCCCTTGTACTTATCCTTGTTGTAGACGAGGCCGACGCCGATCACTTGCAATGCGACGCCCTTCTTGCGCTTCAGGTTGTCCGGCATTGCCGCCAGCGTCTGCTTCGCCGCGTCGGAAAGCTTGGAATAGTCGATATCGGCCAGGCAGCAGTCGCCCAGGAGCTTCGTCTCCTGGTCGAAGATGAACGTCAGGTCCCATTGCGCCTTTCCGGCTTCGGCCTGAGCCTTGATGCGCGGACCGCTGCGGGCCTCCTGGACGGTCACGACCTTGATGCCGGTCTCCTTCTCGAACGGGTCGTACATGACCTTGCGCAATGCATCGCCGTATCCGCCGCCCGGATCCTGCATGATCACGACGTTGCTCTGCGCCTCGGCGAGACCCGTACCCATCGCGACGAACAGGGCCGAGGCCAGTACGGAAGCCGATAATCGTAAGCGTTTCATTCCCAGCATTTTCTCTTTCCTCCATCTGAAATTGATCTGTGTCATGCCGCTTTTCGTGACGTAGCGAGAACGGGGCGCGCAAGGACGAGCCCTGCGACCACCAGCAGCACCTCCAGCGTCGAGACCACGGCCAGCACCGGATTGAGCCGATAATTGATGTCGCCCCACAGCATGAGCGGGAGTGTCTTCAACTGCGCGCTCGACAGGAACAGCGTCAGCACCAGCTCGTCGAACGAGTGCAGGAAGGCGAAGAACGTCGCTGCAGCCAGCCCCGGCATGATGGCCGGGAGCGTCACCAGCCGGAACACCGTCAAGGACGATGCGCCGTGCACGGCGGCCGCCTGTTCAAGCCTGGTGTCGACGCCTTGAAGCGAAGCGGACAGGATGACCACGACGATGGGAAGGCCGCCGATCGCATGCGCAGCGGCGAGGCCAAAGACGGAGCCGACGAGATCGAAGCGCAGGAACAGGCTGTAGAGCGACAGGCCAAGCACGACCGGGGGAACGATGATCGGGCTCACGAGAAGCAGCATGATGGCGGATTTGCCGCGAATCGTGCTCCTGACGATACCGAGGGCCGCCGACGCGCCAAGCGTGATCGCAATACCGGCCGACATCGCCGCGACGATCAATGACGTCCAGAACGCCCGCATCCAGTTGGAATCGGAGAAGAACTGCTCATACCAGCGGAGTGAAAAGCCCGGCGGCGGGAATGTCAGATAGCTTGCGCTGCTGAAGGAAATGATCATCACCACGATGATCGGCAGAATGAGAGTGGCGATGACCAGGCCGCCCATGAGACGAATAGTCCAGGTTCCGCAACTCGCGGGCAGACGCCCGAATAGCCTCAGTAGCGGCCAACCGATCAGGTCGGCGAGCGAGGCGCCGAAACTGCGACGGCCGACATCTGCAACGTGACGGTCAGTCGCTATTGGCGCTGCCTCCGTCAGCTTGCGACCGCCCCAAATGAACTCGAAGCCGAGGAAGCGTCCGGCCACCGCGACCACTGCCAACGTAATCGTCAGCAGCACAACGCCCAATGCCTGGAGGAATCCCTCCGACGTGACCGAGTCCGCCTGTTGGGTGATATGCATGGCGAACATCTGGTCACCGGGCCCTCCAAGCAAGGTCGGTGTAATGAAGAAGCCGATCGCCGCGACAAAGACCAGCAGGAAGCCGGCGCCCATGCCGGGCAAGGTCAGCGGAAGCAACACGCGCCAGAATGCCGCAATGGGCCCGGCACCGCTCGCCAGCGCCGCGCGGGTCAGGCTTTGATCCAGGCGCGCCACGCTGGAATAGATCGTGAGCACCATGAGCGGCAGAAGCACCGCCGTCATGCCGAGAAGCACCGTGCCGCGATTGAAGAGAAGCTGCACGGGCTCGCTCAATATGCCGAGGGAAACCAGCAGCTTGTTGACCGGTCCGTTGCGTCCGAGCAGGACCATCCAGGCGTAGGTCCGGATCAGGATGGCTATGAAGTAGGGCAGCACGATCGCGGTCGCGATCATGACCTGGGTAATGCCGCGACTGCGGTGAATGAGCAGTGCGGTCGGATATCCGAACAGCAAGCACAGGCCTGCGACCGTGACCGAGATCTGCATCGTGCGGACGAGCGAATCCCAATAGAGCGGTATAGCGAACACCCGCGCAAAATACGACGACCACGACGGCCCGCTCAGGCTGATACGGATGAGATCGATCAGCGGGAGGAGATAGATGAATGCCAGAAACGCAATCGCGGGCAGGAGCAGAAACGCCGGATCCTTCAACCTTCTAACGAGATCAAGGTCCGCAAGCCGGCTCGCATGGACGCCGATCGAGGCCGAGGTCATGAAAGCACCCAGCAGTCCGCGGCGCCCCAACTCACGTGGAGACGATCTCCGACGGCTGGCAGGGGGCGATCGGCCATGTCGGTACATCGGATCAGGAGCGGTTCTCCGCCTTCCACTTGCGCCTCGATCCGCAGGATTTCACCGAGGAAGATCGCGGACGTGACGCTGACGGGCGTGGAATTCGCAGTCGGTTCGTTCGACACGGCAATGCGTTCCGGACGCACGAGCACGGTCGCGCGTCCGACATCGATCGTGTCCCGGCTTTCGGCGCTGAACACGTATCCCGCTCGGTTCTTCATCGTCAGCGTCGATCCACGCTTCTGCAGAATCTCCGCCTCGATCAGATTGCTCTCGCCGACGAACGAGGCGACGAAGCGATCGGTCGGATGTCGATAGATGTCCAGCGGACGGCCGATTTGAACGATCCTGCCGGCGTTGAGCACCGCAATGCGGTCGCTCATGGTCAGGGCTTCGCCTTGGTCATGCGTGACGAACAGGATCGTGCTGCCGATGGTCTGGTGAAGGTCACGAATCTCGATCTGGATCGACTCGCGCAATCGCCTGTCCAGAGCGCTGAGCGGTTCGTCCATCAGCACCACCTTGGGCCTCCTGACGATGGCGCGGGCGATCGCGACGCGCTGCTGCTGCCCACCCGACATCTGGGAAGGAGATTTCGTCGCGTGCTCCGTCAGCCGCATGATTTCCAGCGTTTCGGCGACACGTCGCTCCGCAGTCGCTCGATCGACGCCCGCCATGCGAAGCGGAAAAGCGACGTTCTGGCTCACCGTCATGTTCGGAAAGAGCGCGTAGCTCTGGAAGACCATGCCGAAGCCGCGTTTGTGCGTGGGCACGTTGTGAACCGGCTTTCCGTCGACGAGGATTTCGCCGCTGTCGAGGCTCTGGAATCCGGCCACGAGGTTGAGCAGCGTCGTCTTTCCGCTGCCGGACGGGCCAAGAAGCGTGATGAATTCGCCTGGCTCGACGTCGATGCTGATCCGGTCGACGGCGTGGAAGCTGCCGTATCTTTTCACCGCTTCGCGGACGGCGATGCTCGAACCGATGGCGTCACGTTCCCGGAGGCGCCCGGTCGGCGACGTCCGAACGCTGGCATCGCCGGAGCGCGTTGCGCGCAGAGCCGCGGGCTCACCCATCTCTCTCCCTCCCAAATGTTCTATATTGTAGAACGTTATTCCAATTATTGTTGGCGCGGCGCGCCGTCTTGTCAAGTCGAGTTGACCGATCGCGGCGCAATGGCGCGCCGCTACGATCGGTTGCGCAAGCGTGAACCTCTGCAAATAAAGGTCTCGCCGGCGAAGCCAGATTGACAGTGCCATCCAAATCCGCCTAACATAAATTTAGAATAGCGTTCTACAATATAGAACGCATTGGGAGGATGATGGTGTTGAGCGAGCCTCGCGTATTGGCGAAGCACATCGAGCCGGGCATGCGGGTCGCGCTGCCGGTCGACTACGCCGGCGTCTCCATGGCCATGACGCGGGCGATCATCGAGCAGGGCGCGGGCCATCTCGATCTCGTCTGCGTGCCGACCGGCGGATTGCAAGTCGACCAGCTTATCGGTGCGGGCCTGGTCCGGTCGGTGGAGACCAGCGCCGTCTCATTGGGCGAAGCGGGTGGAGCGCCCCGGTTCAACGCCGCCGTCAAGGAAGGCGCGGTTCGACTGATAGACGCGACGTGTCCTGCCATCCATGCCGGCCTGATGGCGGCGCAGAAGGGCAGTCCCTTCATGCCGCTTCGGGGGCTGATCGGAACGGATCTGCTCCGTCATCGCGACGATTGGCGCGTCATCGACAATCCGCTGGTGGACGGAGGTGATCCGATCGTGCTGATTCCGGCCATCCAGCCCGACGTCACGATCTTCCACGTGCCGGCGGCTGATCGCTTCGGCAACGTCTGGATCGGGCGGCGCCGCGAGCTTGCCGCAATGGCTTACGCCTCGCGCACCGTTCTCGTCACGGCGGAGCGAGTCGTCGAGAAGAACCTGCTCGCGGATGAGGCCAGCGCAGCCGGCGTGCTGCCGGCACTCTATGTCACGGCGGTCGCGCGCGCTCCCAAGGGGGCGTGGCCCTATGGTCTGTGGGGCGAGTATCCAGCCGACAGCGCGGAGATCGCACGCTATGCGAAAGCCGCGCGAACAGCCGACGGCTTCTCCGCCTATATGGCCCAGGCCCAGATGGAGCCCGCGTGATGGCCGATGTTCTCCCTCGCGAAGTGCTGATTTGCACGATCGCGCGGCTGCTCGACGGTGTCAGGCATGTCGCCGTGGGGGCGTCCTCTCCGATTCCCGCCGCCGGCGCGATGCTCCTGCGTGCGGTGAAGGAAGCGGGCGGTGCCATCGGCCCGCGCATCTCGATCCTCGGTTCTGTCGAGCACAATTTCTTCACCAACGGTTCGGCGGAACTGTTCGATTGCGCGGGTCAAGGCCGGATCGATGCGTTCTTCCTCGGTGGCGGCCAGATCGACGGCTTCGGCAACGTGAACCTCGTCGGCGCCGGTGATTATCCGCGTTCGAGCGTGCGCTGGCCAGGCTCGTTCGGGTCGGCTTATCTCTATTTCGTTGTGCCGCGCGTCATCCTGTTCCGGGAGGAGCATACGCCGCGCGTCTTCGTCGAGAAGGTGGACTTCATCAGTGCCCCCGGTGTCAGCGAGGACGGAGTATTCCGGAGTGGCGGCCCTATCGCGCTCCTGACCGGCAAGGGACTGTTTCGGTTCGACAAGACGCGACCGGGGTTCGAGCTGGAGAGCGTTCATCCCGGGCACGATCTTGCGGAGATCAAGGAAGCGACCGGCTTTCGGTTCGCCCATGACGCCGAGCCGCGGCAGACCGCGCTGCCGGATCGATCGACGCTGGAGCTGCTCCGCGGCCGGGTGTTCGACGAGCTCGCCGAGACCTATCCCGAATTCGCCGCCCAGATGCGGCGCGATCTTGGGACGGTTGACGCATGAGCAGGATCAAGCGGGTACCGCATTGCAGCCATTGGGGTGCGTATACGATCCTCGTCGAGGGGCAGCATATTGTCGGCGTGGAGCCGTTCGAGCACGATCCGGCGCCTTCCCCGATCATCCATTCGATCACCGAATGGGCGAATCCGGAGCGCCGCGTGCTGCGACCGATGGTCCGTTCCGGCTGGCTGGACAAGCGCGAGAAGAGCGATCGCCGGGGACGCGGGCGGGAAAAGTTCGTGCCAGTCAGCTGGGACGAGGCAACGACGCTGGTTGCGGAAGAAGTGCGCCGCGTGGCCGGCACCTTCGGCAATGCGTCGATATTCGCGGGCTCCTATGGTTGGACAAACTCGGGCCGCCTGCACCATGCCTCATCGCTTCTGAAGCGCATGCTCAACTTGGTTGGCGGCTTCACGAGACATGTCGACACATATTCCATCGCGGCAGGTCCCGTGATCTTGCGGCACACCCTGGGTAGCGATGACGCGTGCGGCGGCCGAGCCAACACGCTCGACACCATCGCGCAGCACACCGAGACGCTGGTGGTGTTCGGTGCCATGTCGCCTCGAACCGCGCAAAACGAGGCCGGAGGAATCGGCAGCCACCGGCTTGAAACCTATCTCCGACAGATGGTCGAGCGCGGCGTCAAGGTCATTCATGTCTCGCCGCTGAAGGACGATCTGCCCGACTGGGTCAACGCGGAGTGGTGGCCGATCCGCCCGAACACCGACACTGCGCTGATGCTCGGCCTTGCGGGCGAGATCGTGAAGGCAGGCCGGCACGACAGGGACTTCCTCGCGCGCTGTACCAGCGGTGCGGATCGCCTCCTTCGCTATCTCGAAGGCGAGACGGACGACGCACGCAAGGACGCTGCGTGGGCCGCGGGCATCTGCGGACTCGAGGCGGCCAAGATTGCCGCTCTTGCGGGGCGCCTGGTCGACACGCGGAGCATGCTGACCGTGAGCTGGAGCCTGCAACGGGCCCATCACGGAGAACAACCGTTCTGGGCTGCGCTCGGACTCGCATCGATCGTTGGTCAGATCGGATTGCCCGGCGGCGGGGTGGGCTACGGCTACGCTTCCCTTGGGGGCGTGGGGTCCCCGTTCAACGTCAGCAAGTCTCCGGGTGTCTCGCAGCTCACGAGGCCGATAGATAGCTTCATTCCGGTGGCCCGGATCAGCGACATGCTGCTCAATCCCGGCAGGCCATTCAGCTACGAAGGAGCGATCCGCTCCTATCCGGATACGAGGCTGGTCTATTGGGCGGGCGGCAATCCCTATCATCATCATCAGGACCTCAATCGCTTGTCCGAAGCCTGGACGAGGCCGGAAACCATCGTCGTACAGGACCCGATGTTCACCGCGACCGCTCAGCGGGCCGACATCGTGCTGCCGGCGAGCACGTCGATCGAGCGGAACGATCTTGCCGGCAACAAGCGCTCAGACTTCATCCTGGCGATGAAGCAGGCGATCGAGCCCTTGGGTGAAGCCCGTTCGGACTTCGAGATATTCAATGAGATTGCCGGGAAACTCGGGGTGGCCGATCGCTTCAACGAAGGTCGCGACGAGATGGGCTGGCTCCGGCATCTCTACGAAGGCTGCCGCCGCGATGCATCGGAGCGCTTCGGCTTCGAGATGCCGGATTTCGATGCTTTCTGGGAAGCGGGCTACGCCCGCTGCCCGGTCCAGGCCGAGCATACGTTCCTGGCCGACTTCCGCGATAAACCGGAAGAGTATGCGCTCAAGACCGAAAGCGGAAAGATCGTGCTTGGCAGCGAGACCTTGGCCAAGCTTGACTACGCCGACTGCCGCTCGCATCCCGCGTGGATCGAACCGGCCGAATGGCTTGGCAACGTTGCCGACCGGACGCAAATGCACCTCATCTCGCACCAACCGGTTGGTCGTCTTCACAGCCAGCTCGAAACGGGTGCATCGAGCCGAGCCATGAAGCGCAATGGCCGTGAACAGGCACGCGTTCATCCGGAAGACGCAGCCGCTCTCTGCGTCGAGGACGGCCAGACGATACGCATCTGGAACGGCCGGGGAGAATGCCTCGCGACCGCAGAGGTCACCGACAGGGTCCGTCAAGGCGTGCTGGTGCTCCCGACCGGTGCATGGTTCACGCCGACCGGCAATAGCGGACTGGAGATCGCCGGCAATCCGAACGTGCTCACGCTCGACATCGGAACGTCTCAATTCGGCCAGGGCTGTTCGGCGCACACCTGCCTTGTGAGGGTGGAGCCGTATGCCCGCGATCGGCGCGATGCGTTCGAAGCATATCAAGAAACGCTCGTCGCACTCGCGGCAATCTAACAGGAGCTTCAGAACATGTCTGCGCCCGCCGTCAGCCGCTTTCCTGTCCCCGACATCGCAACGCTCCCGGAGGATATTCGCTCGCGGATAGCTGCGGTCCAGGAAAAGTCCGGTTTCGTACCCAACGTTTTCCTGACGCTCGCGCATCGTCCGGACGAGTTTCGGGCGTTCTTCGCCTATCACGACGCCCTCATGGACAAGCCCGGCTTGATCACCAAGGCCGAGCGCGAGATGATCGTGGTGGCCACCAGCAGCGCCAATCAATGCCAGTACTGCGTCGTCGCGCACGGCGCCATCCTGCGCGTGCGGGCGAAGAATCCGCTGATCGCGGACCAGGTGGCCGTCAACTACCGCAAGGCGGACATCACCGCGCGGCAAAGAGCGATGCTCGATTTCGCGATGAAGGTCTCGGCACAAGCCTATGAGGTGGACGACTCCGACGTCCAGGATCTGAAGGAGCACGGTTTCACGGAGGAGGACGTCTGGGACATTGCGGCCATCGCTGCATTCTTCGGCATGTCGAACCGCCTCGCCAACGTCACCAGCATGCGTCCGAACGACGAGTTCTATGCGATGGGACGCTGAACGCTTCGGGCAAAGAATCCAATGGTGTCGCTTGTCATAGACAGTCGCTTCCGGGGCCCGCCTAATTCGGGCAACGGAGGGTATGTCTGCGGATGTCTCGCAAAGCACGTTGCCGGAGACGTCGAAGTGACCTTGCGCGCGCCATCGCCGCTGGAGCTGCCGCTCGACATCCTGACGGGAACTGACGGCGACGTCGAACTACGCGAGAACGATAGGCTGCTTGCGACAGCGCGGGTCGCGAGCATTGATGTGCCGGATGTTCCCGGGGTGAGCTACGAGGCGGCCGAAGCGGCGGTCGGCAGAACACCCTACGACGAGCAGACCCACAACCTCCCGACATGCTTTGTTTGCGGCCCTGCGCGTGCCCATGGCGATGGTCTTCGGATCTTCGCAGGTCCGCTGGAGGTGGCGACGACCTCGGGGAAGCCGGCCGTATTCGCGGCGTCCTGGGTGCCTCATCGCAATCTTTCCGGCGGAGATGGCCATGTCGCGTCCGAATTCGTCTGGGCCGCTCTCGACTGTCCGACCGGCTATTGTAGCGTGGGCGCCCGTCACCTCGGATTGAACGGTAACGAAACGGCTCTGCTCGGTCGCATGGCTGCACGGATCGATAGCCGGCCGCGTCCCGGGGATCGTTGCGTGGTGGCGGCCTGGTCGACCGGGCGGGAAGGTCGCAAGCTCTTTGCGGAGAGCGCGTTGCTGAGTTCGGATCAGGAGGTGTTGGCGGTCGCACGAACCACGTGGCTGCTGGTCGATCGGCAGGTTCAGCTCGGAGCAATGGCATGAACGTGAGTGGGAGCAGCGTATGACCAGCCGCGAAGCGGACCTCGAACTTCGTCAGTCCATCATCGACGCTTGTCGCGAGATGGCAGCGCAAGGCATCAACCAGGGAACGTCCGGAAACATCAGCGTCCGGACCGACGACGGCATCCTGCTCACGCCGTCCGGTCTTCCATACGACCGTATGAAGCCGGAGGACATCGTGGCCATGAAATGGGACGGGTCATGGACCGCGTCGGCCGGTAATGTTCCGTCAACAGAATGGCGCTTTCATCTCGACATCCTGAAATCGAAGCAGGAGGTCGGCGCTGTCGTTCACGCGCACCCGATCTTCTGCACGGTCATCGCGATCATGAATCGCGCGATCCCCGCCATTCACTACATGATCGCCGCGGCCGGCGGTAACGACATCCCGTGTGCACCCTATGCTCAATACGGCACGGCTGAGCTTTCGCAGTCGGCCCTGAACGCGCTTCGCTTTCGGCGCGCCTGCCTGCTCGCGCATCACGGACTGATCGCCGTAGGTCCCAACCTGCGCAAGGCCATGTGGCTCGCGGTGGAGGTCGAAGTGCTCGCCAAGCAGTACCACGGTTGTCTTCAACTCGGCTCTCCTCCGCTCCTGCCGGACGAGGAGATCGACAGCATCTTGAGGCGATGGGGGCAGTACGGCCTGCGCGATAGCAACGGCGCGCCCAAGAGTCCCCAGCGGTCAAGCTAGATCCCGGTCAAACCACTGTCCTGCGAGAACTCATGGCTTACACTCACGACGTCAGCGTCTGCGGTACGTACATTCTGGATATATTGGGGGTGCCGGTTACCGAAATTCCGCCCGGTGGCGGCAGGCTGCTGATCGAAGAAATTCGGCTCGCGGTCGCCGGAACCGCCGGCGGAACGGTCGTCCCCTGTGCGCGTCTCGGTCTGAAAGCGCTCGCGGTGGGCGCGGTCGGCTCCGACGAGAAGGCTGACTGGATGCTGAGCGCGATGCAACGCGAAGGCATCGATACTTCCGTGATGGAACGAATGGCCGACAGTCCGACGTCGGCCACGATCTTACCGATCCGGCCCGACGGCTCGCGTCCGGTCATGCATGCAAGGGGAGCGTCCGCCCGCTGGCGGATCGCACCCGAAACGCAAAAGGCCGCCTGTCGGAGCAGAATTCTGCATCTCGGCGGAGTTGGATCTTTACTCGCCATGGACGGAGCGCCTTCCGTCGCGTTGCTGCGGGACGCAAAGGCGGCCGGTTGCACGACGACGCTCGATCTCATCCAGGCGCGGCGTGAAACGCGTGCGCTGGTCGAGCCGCTGCTGCCCTATGTGGACTTCTTCATGCCGAGCATCGACGAGACCAATGCCATGGTCGGAACCGACGATCCCGCAGCGTGTGCGCGGTTCTTCATCGACAAGGGGGCGGGAGCCTGCGCCATCTCTCTTGGGGCCGATGGATCGTTCGTGATGACACGCGACGGACGTCAATTTACGTTGCCGGCTTTCGAGGTCGCGGTGCGCGATACGTCGGGATGCGGTGATTCCTACACCGGAGGCTTCATCGCCGGGCTGGTCCGCAACTGGGACTTGCTCGACTGTGCGAAGCTTGCGACCGCGACCGCCGCGATCGTCGCGACGGGTTTGGGTTCGGGCGCCAATCTCGTATCGTTCGAAGACACGGTCACTGCCATGAACACGCTCCCGGTCAGGAAGCCTGTTCGCGCGTAATCGTTCCACACAATCAAAAGACGTCATCCAAACAACAGGGGAGAACGCAATATGGCCCGACATGCAATCGTGACGGGAGCGAGCCGCGGAATTGGTCGCGCGATTGCCATTGGCCTTGCCAGGCGCGGCTACGATCTCGCGCTGACCGACATCGCTGCTCAGGAGAAGGTCCTTGTGGAAACTGTCGCGGAGATCAGGGAGCTTGGCGGCCGCTGCATCCCGGTGCTGGGCGACGTCAGCGATATCGGCGACTGCAGACGGGCGGTGGCCGAAGCCGCGCAAGGTCTCGGGCATATCGACGTCCTCGTCAACAATGCGGGGATACTCAGGCTGGCGACCATCGACGAACTGACGCCCGACACCTGGGACCAGACGTTCGCCGTCAACACGCGCGGCGTGTTCCAAATGACCCAGGCAGTCGTCGCGCATATGAAGGAGCGCAGGTATGGGCGAATCGTGAACATCGCTTCGCTCGCCGCCCGAACGGGCGGTCCAGGGCAGTCGCACTACGCTGCATCCAAGTCGGCCGTAGTCGGCTTTACGCGGGTTTCGTCAATGGAGTTCGGAGGCCACGGCATTACCGTCAATGCCGTATGTCCGGGCATCATCGTGACGGAGATGGGGCTCAACAATCTCCGGGATCCGGAGAGGGTCGCCTATTTCGAGAAGGTCACGGACCTGCATCGGCTGGGGCAGCCGGAAGATGTCGTAGGTCCCGTGGCGTTTTTTGCATCGGATGATTCTGCGTTTGTGACCGGCCAAGCCCTCAACGTGGACGGAGGTATCTTCTACAGCTAGAAACCAGATAGTCTCGGGAGGAGCGCACCATCTATGCGCTATAGCGACCCTTGGCGGACCATTCGCAACGCTTGCATGCGAATCGAAGCCCATTGCGGCTGAGGCCGCGTCGACCCTGGATGTCTCCGTGTAAAACCATATTCGGGCTTTGAAGCGATAATTTGAGCCGCGTGCCGACGCGGGTCGCGGAGCCGGCGGTGCGGAACCGGACGTTCTCTACAGAACTGGCGCTCGCCGAAAAGTCTTCAACCTTGTCCGGGAAATATTCCCGTTTTGCGGATAAAATTACCGGAGACGGAGGGAGAGCTGGATTTGTCGATCGTGCCGTCATCCATCTGATGTAGGGCGATCGACGGATCAAGGACACTGCCATCGTCACACCGGATGGGAGGCCGTTGTTCCGTACCGGTACGAAATGGATCGAGAACGGGGATCGGGTTGCGCTCCTAGGAGCAAACGGTACGGGCAAGACGAGGCTGATCGAGCGGTTGCGGGCGGCTGTTGCGGGGTCCGATCCGGATATCCGTGTCGCGACGAGCCTCAAGTTGGGATATTCAAATCAGGCGCTATCACAGCTCGAGATGTTCAAGACCCCGCAGGAGGCGTTCAAGAGCCTGAGCAATCTCCCGGATCACCAGGCGCGCTCCCTGCTCGCGGGCGCCGGCGTCGGCATAGACGCCCAAACTGCGCCCATACCTCGCCTTTCGGGGGGCAGCGAGCGCGGCTCGCAATGCTTCTTCTGCGCTTGCTCCAGCCAAACTTTTACCTTTTGGATGAGCCAACCAATCATCTCGATATCAACGGGCAGGACTCGCTGGAAAGCGAGTTGGTCGAGCATGGCGCGGCTTGTCTTTTGGTCAGCCATGATCGAGCGTTTGTCCGAGCCGTGGCGACGCGAATCTGGGTCATCACAGGTCAGCGACTTGTCGAGGTTGATGACCCGGTACCGGTCTTTGACAAGCTGATGTCCAGCTGATCCTGCATTGCCTGGCGCGTTGACTAGTCTGCGACCTGCTCAGGCCGAATTGAGTTAGTCGCAAGAGTACGAAGGACCACCGATGACCGACGCACTCGTGCTTGGTGCCGGCATGGCAGGCGTTTCAGCCGCTCTCATGCTGCAGAGACGCGGTTGGTCGGTCGCCCTTATCGACCGGCAAGCGCCGGGGCGGGCAACAAGTTTTGGCAACGCAGGAATCATTCAGAGCGAGGCGGTTGAGCCGTTCGCGATGCCGCGAGACTTGCGCTCGCTTTGGAAGATCATCCTGGGCAACACGAACGACGTGCACTGGCGCTTGCGGCACCTCGGGCCGCACGTTGGTCCGCTTCTGAGTTACTGGTGGCACTCCGGTGGATCGCGCTACAGACAAGCGGTGGAGGTTCATTCAGCTCTCGTCGCTCGAGCTGCAGAGGCACACGCTCCCCTCATTGCCGCTGCAGGAGCAGAGAGCCTGGTTCGTCGCGACGGATTTCGCGTCTTGCATAGAACTGAGCGCGGAATGGACCAGGAAGCAGCCGTTGCGGAGAGGTTTCGTGCCGATTACGGCGTCCCCTACCGTGTGCTTTCAGCGGCGGCACTCGCAAAGGCGGAGCCGGGCCCAGAGCAGCCGGGGTCTGCTTAGACTTGTTCACGAGCGTCATTGGCTCAACAAACATCACTAGACAGATAATTTGATTGGGTTGAGGGCTCGTCAGCGGCTTTGCTGGTCGATCACCAATCAGCCATCCGAAATTTTTTCGCCGTCAGTCGTTGACTCCGAAATGTTGGTATTTTTGTTGGTATCGCGCGTACCCGCCGCGAAAAAGCAAAGCAATTTCAGATTGTTATGTGCCAATTTCCATTACCTCGCGGGTAATGGAAGGGCTGAAATCCGCATGCTAGGTTTTTGACCATGAACGCACACGCATCCACGGCACAGGCCGAACGCAGCCAGCCCGTCCATATCGGCGACCATTTGCGCGAATGGCGGCAGCGCCGCCGCATGAGCCAGCTCGATCTGGCGGGCGAGGCCGAGATTTCCGCGCGGCATCTGAGCTTCGTCGAGACCGGTCGCGCCGCGCCCTCGCGCGACATGGTGCTCAGGCTCGCCGAACGTCTCGAGGTGCCCTTGCGCGAGCGCAACGTGCTGCTGGTCGCCGCCGGCTATGCGCCGGCGTTCCAGCAGCGCCCGTTGGAGGATCCCGCGTTGAAATCAGCCCGCCAGGCGATCGACCTCGTGCTCAAAGCGCATGAGCCCAATCCCGCGCTCGCGGTGGACCGGCACTGGAACCTGGTCTCCGCCAACCGCATGGTGGCGCCGCTGCTCGACGGCATCCCGCCGCGGCTGCTCGGCCAGCCCTTCAACGTGCTGCGGCTTGCCTTTCATCCGGAGGCGCTGGCGCCGCGCACGGTCAATCTCGCAGAATGGTGCGGGCATTTGCTGGAGCGGCTGCACCGCCAATGCGAGGCAACGGCCGATCCCGAGTTGATCAAGCTCTATAACGACCTCAAGAGCTACCCCATCCCGGCGCGCTCGGGGCCGCTGTCGAGCGACAATGTCGCGATTCCCTTCAAGCTGCGCCATGGCGGAGAGATACTAAGTTTCTTCTCCACCACCATGGTGTTCGGCACACCTGTGGACATCACGCTGTCGGAGCTGGCGCTGGAGACGTTCTTCCCGGCCGACGAGCGCACCGCCGAGCGGCTGAAGCAGATGGCAGCAGCTATGACCTAGCGCCCTTGCCTCGGAGCGGGTTCGGCTTATCTTCGGCTTATCTTGGGTCAAACCCGCATCGCCCGAAGGAGGCGCTCATGAGCACGTTGAAACCGCTCCAGATCGATGTCGTCTCCGACGTGGTGTGCCCCTGGTGCTATATCGGAAAACACCGGATCGAGAGCGCGCTCGCGCTCGTGCCCGACGTTCCCGTCAAACTTAATTTCCGTCCCTTTTTCCTCAATCCGTGGGTGCCGCGCGAGGGCATCAGCCGCGAGGACTATCTCACCACCAAGTTCGGCTCGGTCGAAGTTTATAAGGGCATTGCCGGCCGCGTCGTCGCGGCGGCCAGCGAGGAGGGCCTCGTCTACAAGCCCGAACTGGTCGCGCGCCAGCCCAACACGACCGACTGTCACCGCCTGATCCTCTGGGCCGAGGCGATCGGCAAGGCGCCCGAGATGAAGCAGCGGCTGATGGAGCTGTATTTCCGCGACGGAGGCGACCTCACTGACGTGAACGTGCTGGTGCAGGCGGCCGCCGATGTCGGCCTCGATGCCGACGACGTGCGCAAGCGCCTCGCCACCGACGAGGACGTCGCGCGCGTGTCGGCCGACGCGCAGGAGGCCGCCGAGAAGGGCATCTCCGGCGTGCCGACCTATGTGTTCGCGCAGAAATACGCTGTCTCCGGCGCGCAGGATCCGAACCTGCTCGCCCGCGCCATCCGCGAGGTCTCGGCGGAGATCAACGCGCAGGCGGCGGAGTAGCTTCCGCCTATTTGCGGAGCAGGCGCACCAGGCGTCGCGCGCCGTCGTGCGCGACGTTGAGGCCAACCAGCGCCGCGTGAATGAGCGCGACGACCGGATCGTGACGCCGCAGCGGAATCAGCACGTCGCCGATGGCAAAGCGCCCGCGCCAGATCGGGTTGATCATGGGGTGGTCGGCGCTCGCCGTGGAGTCCGCGCTGGCGATGGCCGGATCGGCGCAGAGATGGCGGGTAAGGTCGAGCGTGAGCTGCACGCCCGGCGAATATCTTGCAAAGCGTTCGTCGATACCGAGCTTGAAGAAGAAGGCGCGGTCCTGGTGGCGCAGCACGATGCCGGCTGCCACCGGCGTCGTGCCGGCGCGCAGCGTGATGACTTCGCACTGCGCGGTCTCCGCCAGCGCGGGAACCGCGCGGCGAATGAAAGTCGCATCGCCCGCATGCTGGATCAGCGCGGTGCCGCGCTTGCCTTTCCAGCCACTGGCCTCGAGTTGCAGGAATGTTTCGAGTGCCGGCCCGATCTCGTCGGGCTTGCGCGCGACCTCGAACGCGACGGGCCCGTGCTCTTCGAGGCGATGGCGCTGGCGACGCAGCTCCTTGAGCTTCTTGGCGCCGAGCGCGCCATGCAACAGCGTTTCACCATCCTGCGTCGCGTCGAGGCTGGCGCGGATGTAGGAGGAGAGGATACGCGGCCTCAGGCCGTCGCGATTGAGAACGTCTTTGAGCGAACTCATCGCCGCGCCGTCGAGCGCAACGTCGTTCAGCACGAGCGCATGCGCTCCGGCCTCGCGCGCCTGCTGCAACAGCCGCGTGGCCGCTTCGATCGGCATATCGCGGTCGATCAGCGGGCTGCACAGGGTGCCATAGGGATGCGCGCTCACCAGCGCGGGCAGGGGGATCTTTAGGGCGTGCCAGAGCGAGACCACCGGCATCAACCCGATCAGCCGCGCCGACGAGCCGTCGAAGGCGGGCAGCGCCGAGGCGTCCGTGCGGCCGCGTGCGGCCTCGCTCACGGCGAGCTCCCAGCCCGGCAGGTAATAGCCGTTCGGCTCGATCACGCGCTGCGCGAGCGCGCGCCATTGGCCGGGATCGATGGACGTCAGGGGGACGCGCGCGCGCGTTGCCGCGGCAGCCCTTGCCGATGCCGGATTGATCGCTGCCTGATGCGCGATATCGACCACGTCCCGTCGTTCCCCGTTCAGAAGGTCAGGCTTAGCGCAAAGGTTGGAAAATTCCGTTGGGACGCCGCTTCAATTCGAATGGTAATATTAACGTCTCATTGAGCATTCGGGCGACAGGCCGCGGCGTGCCATGATAGAAGCTCTCGAGCTGGAGGATCACAATGATCGCCACACCTTTCACGCCGATGGCGTCGCTCCTTGGTGGCGCGTTAATCGGACTGTCCGCCGTGCTCCTGATGTGGGCGACGGGACGGATCGCCGGTGTCAGCGGCATCGCGGCGCGGCTGTTTCCGCCTTACGAGGACCGCGAGTTCGCCGGCCGGCTCGCTTTCGTCGTCGGCCTCGTCGCCGCGCCCATCCTGGTGCGCATCGTCAGCGGAAGCCTGCCGGTGCAAACGATTGCGGCGGGAACGCCGGTGCTGGTCGTCGCCGGATTGCTCACGGGCTTCGGTGCGGTCTGGGGCAGCGGCTGCACGTCCGGCCATGGCGTCTGCGGCCTGTCGCGGCTGTCGCTGCGCTCGCTGGTCGCGACCATCTCCTTCATGTCGGCGGGCATCGCCACTGTCTTCGTGATGCGGCACTGGGAATGACGACGATGGCAATCCTCATTCAATTCGCGATCGGCCTTGTCTTCGGTATCGGGCTCATCGTCTCCGGCATGTCGAATCCGGCCAAGGTGCTGAACTTCTTGGACGTCGCCGGCATTCCCGCCGGAACGTGGGATGCGAGCCTCGCCTTCGTGATGGCAGGTGCGGTCGCGGTAACCTTCATCGGCTTCAGCCGTGTCTTGAAACTCGCGCGACCGTTTTTCGCTGACCGCTTCTACGTTCCGACGCGAAAGGACATCGATTCGAGAATTATCGTCGGACCCGCCATCTTCGGAATCGGATGGGGGCTCGCAGGCTTTTGTCCGGGCCCCGCGCTCACCGCGCTCGGATTCGGCTCGGCGTCCGCTTTCATCTTCGTCGCCGCGATGTGTGCCGGCATGGTGCTCGCCCGCTTCATCGCGCAGCTCCCGTCGTCAACGCGCTTCGCCACGCCCGCCGATCCGCTCGAAACCTGACATGGACAGGACCGGGCGAGTGGATCTCGTCCGGTCCTGTCCTGTTACAGCTTCAGTGACTACCAGCGGTCGCCGCCGACACCGACGCCAACGCTGACTCCGGGCGCCCGAATTCCGACGCCGCCGCGCGGACCATCGTCCCAGTCGCGATAGGTGCGGCGCTCGTAATAGCGATCGCGCGGCATGGTGTTATAGGAGTCGCGCACGATCACGCGCGAGCCGCCACGGGTGCGATAGCAATTGCCGGCATCGTCGCAGACCATCCGGACCTGCTGAATGAGATCCGGGCTGGTGTATTCGCTGGTCGTATAGATATCGGCGGCCTTCGCGCCGCTCGCCGCAGCGAGGGCGCCGACGCCAGCCAGCAGTGCGATCGTGAATGTCCTCATCGTGTCCTCCTCCGAAACTGCCCTCGGTGGTAACAAGAAGGGGAGGCGGTGATCGTTCCGGGTCGAATTACGGGTTTTTCCCGGAACCGGAGCGCGTGTCGGAGAGATTTGTTCCTAGATCGGCTCGTAGCTTTCCGTCCCGCAGATGTCGTCGGCTTCCGCGCGGCGGCGATCGACCACTTTTCCGCCTGAGATCGTCACGATGTAAATCTGGGTGCCGAGCGTGGAGCCGGTGGCGGAGGTGAGCTGCGCGCGGACGCAAGCGGTCCAGCCCGGTCCCCGCACCTCCCGATGGGGCGGGGCGACGTGCACCTCGCGCGGATAGGACGTGTTGAGGAAAACCACGTTGATCTGCTCGCGGACCACGCGCTTGACGTCAGGGGGCGCTTCCGGGGGCGGCTGCTCGGCTTCCTTCAGGCGCATGAACTCGGGCACCGGCGCGCGGCTGTCGGCAAAGCCGCAAGAACCGAGCGCCAGCGCGCCGGCCAGCAGCGCCGCATGAGCAACAATCCGCAACATCCGTGAAGGTCCCCCGCGGGCCAACAGATAGGCAGGAATACGATCCAGCAAAGTCCCGCCCGATCAAGATTTGCTGAAACCCCGGCCCCTCCGGCATTTGCTATTATGGGATTGCAGGCTAGTTTGTGCCCCAGACGGGGGGATTGCACCAATGAGGATTTTGGTCATCGCGGCCGCAGTGCTGGCGCTAACGGCTGCGTCGGCGCAGGCGCAGGGCCGCAGCAGAGGCCAGCCGAACGAAGCGAAGTCGGACAACAAGCCCAAGGTCGACGAAAAGGCCTACAAGGCCGCGCTGGAGCGCATTCCGGAGCCCAAGGAGAAGTACGACCCGTGGAGCGGAGCCCGTCCGGCTGAACCTGCCAAGAAGCCCAAATAAATGAGGTGGGCGGTGGCGACCCGTCTGTGTCATTCGGCCGCCGTCATCGTGTTCCTCTTGTTTTCGTCGTGGCCAGGCATCGCCTGGGAGAGCTGGGGTGGCGATCCCGGCGGCTCACGCTTCTCGCCATTGCGGGAGGTCACGCCCGACAATGTCGGCAATCTGGTTCGGGCCTTCGAATTCCATACCGGCGATCTCGCGGCGCGGCCGCCCGAGGTGATGCGGCGAACCAAATTCCAGGCGACGCCATTGTTCGTCGAGGACAGCCTGATTTTCTGCTCGCCCTTCAACGAGGTGATTGCGCTCGATCCCGGCACGGGCGCGCAGAAATGGCGCTTCGATCCGAAGATCGCGACCAATCAGCGGCCCGCCAACCGCTATGTCTGCCGTGGCGTGACCCATTGGATCGACGATGAGGCGCCTGCAGATGCCGCCTGCCGGTCGCGCATCTTCATGGGCACGAACGATGTCCGCCTGATCGCGCTGGATGCAAAGACCGGGATTCCCTGCGCGGGTTTCGGCACCGGCGGTGAGGTCAGGCCCGATATCGGCATGAAGCTGGACTGGCCCGGCGAATTCCAGATCACCTCGCCGCCGGCGGTCGGCCGCGGTGTCGTCGTGGTCGGCTCCGCGATCGGCGACAACCGCCGCGTCGACGCGCCGAGCGGCGTGGTGCGGGCGTTCGATGCGCGCAGCGGCCAGCCGCGCTGGACCTTCGAGCCGCTCAAGCGCGACGGTGTCGAAGCCGGTCATGCCAATGTCTGGGCGCCGATGTCGGTCGACGCGGCCCGCGGGCTGGTTTTCCTGCCGACGTCCTCGCCGTCGCCGGACTTTTGGGGTGGCAAGCGGCCGGGCAATAACGAGCACGCCAATTCGGTGGTCGCGCTGCGCATCGAGACCGGCGAGGTCGTGTGGGCATTCCAGACCGTGCATCACGACGTCTGGGATTACGATCTGGCGTCGCAGCCGACGCTCACGCGTATCGACACCGGAGACGGCCAGCGCGATGTCGTGATTCAGCCGACCAAGCAGGGATTTGTCTTCGTGCTCGACCGCGATACCGGCAAGCCGGTGTGGCCGGTGGAAGAGCGCGTCGTGCCGCAAGGCGGCGCGGAAGGTGAACGACTGTCGCCGACGCAGCCATTCCCGACGCATGTGCCGCCGCTGACGTCGCAAAGAATCTCGACTGAGGACGCGCTCTCGCTCCTCCCTGGCCTGGGTGGCTCTGCTTGCGAAAGACAGTTCGCGGAGGCTCGTAACGAGGGGTTGTTCACCCCGCCCTCGACGCAAGGCACGGCGGAGTTTCCCTTCACCGGCGGCGGCGTCAACTGGGGTAGCGCAGCCTTCGACCCGGTCAACCAGATCCTCTACGCCAACACCGGCCGCGCCGTTCATCTCATCAAGCTGATCCCGCGTGCGGAGGCCGCTGGATTCGATCCGCCGCCCGGCCATGATTTCGGCCAGCAGAAGGGCGCGCCGTTTGCAATGTCGCGTGCGGTGGTGAAATCGCCGCTCGGGCTGCTCTGCAACAAGCCGCCTTGGGGCGAGATGGTCGCGGTCGATCTGAAGGCCGGCAAGATCCTCTGGCGTTCGACGGTCGGCACCACGGAAGACCTTGCGCCGCTCGGCGTGCCGCTGCCGTGGGGCGCGCCGCTCGTCAACGGGCTCGCGGTCACTGCAGGCGGTCTCGTCTTCACCGGTGCGATGGACGCCTATCTGCGCGCCTTCGATGCGCGAAGCGGCCGGGAGTTGTGGCAAGGCCGGCTGCCGGTGCCCGGCGTCGCCAACCCCATGACCTATCTCTGGAAGGGCGAGCAGTATGTCGCGATCGGCGCCGGCGGTCACTCCGAGGTCGGCACCTCGATCGGCGACAGCGTCGTTGCGTTTCGCCTGGCGCGGCCGGGTGAAGGGCCGTCGCTGTGGTCGCGCACCATCGATCGTCCGGGCGGACGATTTTGGGTGTCGTCGTCAGCAATTGTGCTCGCGATCATCGTGCTGATCATCGCGAGCCTGCGCTGGCGTCGTCGACGTCGTATAAAGCAAGCATGATGCTGCGTTGTGGATGCGATGCGAACGGTTGTTCACATCGCGCACGCTATCGTACGAAAGCGAGGCCGATGCGCCTATCATTGCGCCATACGGTGCGGCAATTCCTTACGAAATTGTCGCGCGCGATCGAGAGCGTGAATGATTGCGGCAATATGACGGGGGAATCGAGGTCGATCGCCGCGCCGTCTTCCGACATGTTTCGCACCGTGCAGGCGATGCCGCTGCTTTCAAAGGTGATCGTTCCACCCTTGAAAACACGGTAACGCTGCGCTGCTCGTTTCTCGATCATCGGCATTAATCCATAACGATGATTGTGAAGTAGTGCATAGAAATTACGTTGAAATAAACTCAATACTGGCGCTACTTGCACAGCGCTTCAGACTTCGTTTACGACGTTGGAGCGGTGAGTCACTTCCCGCCGACTTTCCTCACAACCCCTTCCTTTATGGCGTTACGCGCCGATGGAGAATATTGATGAAGACCACGCTTTCGCTTCTGTTCGCCGCAGCGCTCTCGCTGTCGTCGATGCCCGCCCACGCCGTCAAGTGGGACCTCTCGACCATGACCTGCAAGCAGTTCCTCGAGAGCGGCGAAGACAACATCGCGGTCGTGCTGACCTGGATGGACGGCTGGTACAAGGGCGACGAGGACAACGCGATCATCGACACCGAGGTGTTCATCGAGAACGCCAAGAAGTTCGGTGCCTATTGCGGAAAGAATCCGACCGTCAGCGTCGTCACCGCGGCTGACGAAATTCTCGGCAAGTAATTTTCGAAGCGGACCGAAGCGCGGATGTATCGCGCTTCGGTCTGTTGCTTCGACACGATCGTGATGAAGAGCCGCGGTGCGCCTTGCGCTCACGCGGCTCTCGTCTTTTTTTGCTCAGCCCGGCAGCATCGCGAACGCGCTCGACACCATCGCCACCTGTTTGTTGTCGGTGGCCGAGAGCAGCGTGACGCGGCCAAAGCTCATGGTGCGTCCGAGCCGCACCACGCGGGCATCAGCCAGCACGTCCGACGAGGAGACCGCACGCATGAAATGCGTGGTCTGGTCGACCGTCGTCATCGGACGATAGCCGCGATTCGCGGCGAGGTTCGCGATCACCATCGCGGTATCGGCGAGCGCCATCAGCGCCTGGCCGCACACCACGCCGCCGTTGCGGCACAACCGCTCCGAGAATGGCATGCGCAGCAGCGCGCCCGGCTGCCAATCCGGCACGTCCGGCGGCGCGAGGTGCTCGATGCGTTCGACGGCGAGGTTGAGATCCTGGACCCAGGGCGCAAAAACCTCGCCGAGTATGCGTCTGGCCTCAGCGATGCCGAACTCGGCTTCTGGCTGCGATGGCATTGCTGTCGGTCCCCCTGTGTTGCCGGATATTTCGGCCATTCTGCGCGCATCGGCGCGGCAAAGTCACCCGGTCTTCCGTCGGCTCTGTTGGCTTGAAAATGCCTGACTTGGCCCGATATGATACCGGGCTTGGGAATGGGTGGGCGATGTTGCGTCGGTGTGTCCTCGTGTTTGGGTTGATAGCGCTAGGTCTCGCGCTGGACGGGTGCACCAGATGCGGCCCGATTTGGGACGACTGGCTGCAGGCGCCGAAATCGTGCAGATCGGACCGGCTCTAGCGCGCCATTCGGCCCGAGCGGGCCGTTGACAAGGACGACAAGGCGCGGTTGACCCGCCCTTCAGGAATGATCGAGGAGTCAATGATGAAGCTTTTCCCTGTGGCGGCGGTGCTGCTGGCCGTGCTGGCGGGACCGGCCTACGCGCAAATGCCCAATCTCAATTTGCTGCAGGAAGGCCCGGGCAAGACCCCGGAGGAAAAGGCCGCGGAGGCCGAGCGTGACAAGGCCTACAAGGAAACGCTGAAGAAGATTCCGGACTCCAAGGCGTCCAACGATCCCTGGGGCGGCATGCGTTCCGACCCGCCGAAGCAGGCGGCTGCGCCGAAGGCGTCGGCCGCAACCAGCGCGCCCAAGAAGAAGTCCGGCACGACCGCCAATTGACCTTCGGCCCGATCGGAGGCGGTTGATGCCTCCGGCCGGGACTCCTCTTCGGCCGGCCTGCTTCCTACATCTTCGAGAGCGTATTGCGTTGAGGAGGAACGGCATGGCTGATCGTCCGCGGGATCTCGCCGAGCGGATGGCGCGCCGGCGCAAGATGGGCGGCAAGCCGGGCGAGCGCGGCGGCGATGGCTTCTTGCGTGAGACTTTCACTCTGCCGCGCCCGGCGGCGCGGGCGAGGGCGGAGGCATTCTTCGCCCGCTACCCCAAGGCCGGCTATATGAGCGCGGTCGAGACCTGGCGCGAACTGCCGGGCGGCGAGATCGAATTCACCATGCGGCGGCTGCCCAGCGCCGACTAGGCGTCAAGTCTCCTCGAAGGATTCGGCGACGATGCGGATCCGGAACACGGGCTCCTTGGCCTCGTCCAACAGCTCCATGTGCCATTCGGAATTTTCGTTGAGCTTGCGCGCGAGGCCGGCGGCCATGTCGGCGCAGATGCTGGTCATCATCTTCCAGGCGGCATCGCGATCGGCAAATTCCGTCGCCTGGTCCGCGCAGCCGGAATAGCGGCCGTTCCGAATTCGAAAAAAGTAGCGCGGCATGACTGGCACCGGTCACATGATGGTCCCGCCTCCCGGGCCATGGGCGCGCGCAGTGCAGTCCCAAACCAGGGACAGATCAATTCCGGGCCGCTACGGACCACACCTCGCGGGCGCGCGTGGCTGCTGAACCCGGCTGGTTCATTCATGCGGTCTTGCGCCCGATCGCCTTCAAACGAAATTGGGCTCCGAAAACCGTGCACGGAATTCGGGCAAGGCATGGCAATTCACCCGGTCTTGCCGTGCAACCGTCCACGCAGAGGAACTCTGTTCATGGTCGGAGAACCACGGAACAGCCGGACGAATGCGAGCACAGGTGTGGTCGATACATTTCCACTTTTGCGTGTCATGTATCTATGCTCTGCTTGTGAATGACGGTTCGAGCGCGATGTCACGAAGGGGAAGGTGTGAGCTGGCTGAGACATCTTGTGCTGCGCTGGGGTGCACGGAATTTCTCGCTGACCTGTCCCCATTGCCAGCATCCCGCGTCCTCATCGAGCTTCAGGCGCGCGCGCTTCATGCTCGGTGACGAGACGCTCGTCTGCGAAGAGTGCGGCGAGACCAGCGTCGTCACGTTCTGGCGTTTCGAAGGACTATCGAGCCGGCCCGATTGCACTGACGCGCTGCGGCGCGCGCGGCTGTCCGATTCGCGGCATTGATCCAACGCCGGCCAACTTTCCCGCTGCTCGGTGAAGTGGCCGGCACGCATGAAAAAACCCGCTTGGGGAGAGCCAAGCGGGTGAAAGGTTATTGGAGGCTGAGGTGCTGGGCTGCAACACCGTAGCCAGACGACCCTAGCCGGTTGAGCTTACGACAGCCTGACAGGGCCGGCCGATCGGCATTCAACCTGCCGCGCGTCTGCGCCCGCAAACAGAAAACCCCGCTCGGGGCGGAGCGGGGTCCTCGACTGTGTATGGAGGCCCGGTGTTGGTCCACCGGGCGCAGCCAGACTAGGAGACCAGGCTTACGGGTGCCTGACGGCGGCTCCGGAATCCGCGTCGCGAGGCCGCAGACTGGCCTCGCACACGTCCCAATTTGGCCACCCGATCGCACCACTGGAGCCACACCCCTCGGCGAGATTCCGCATCGTCGGCGCCGCCATGGGGGAAACGTGGTGCGCCGGCAGCGGGGTGGCATCATGGATAACGTAGAGCGGTCATTCGCCGCCGCGACGGCGGCTGGCTTCGTCGTGCTGGTGATCGGCCTCGTGCTGCTGGCGCTGCTGTAAGGCGTACCGGCGGACGGCAGCCAAGGCCGGACCGGGCTAAAGCAGGCGCTTCGATCCTGGGTGGGCACCCAGGACGCCGCCGCGCCCTTTCAAAATATGGAAAACAACCCCATGCACAGTAGGGGGTGGCGCGATTTCGTTGTGCGATCAATGGCTTAGTTGAGGCATTTGGTTGCCATTTGCTGCGCGTAACGGCGCGCAGGGGCGGCTACCCGCCCATCGCGGCGCCAGCCTTGGTCAGATCATCAGGAGCCCGTCGGCAGGCTCAGTGGAGCTTGATCTCACCCAGGGGGAGGCGGAGTTCGGCGGCGCGCTCTTCGCGGTCCTTCTTGCGAAACTCGTTTTCCTTCCGCTCGAACTTCACCATCTCCTCGTGCGCCGCCTCCAGGAGGAGCGTGCGCCGGACAGCATTGGGGTGCGTGTCTTCCGTCATGTTCCAGATCCCCATGGTTGCGATCACATCCCGAAGAAAGCCGGACACCGCAGAAAGGTTCGATGCCGCAGGATTGCGGAATTATGACGGCGCGCGGCGGCTGCGTCTTTGATGCGCGTCATCTTCAATCGAAGGGTGACGAATGCGGAGGATCGGCAAAAATCAAAAAGGCCGCCAACCGAGGCGGCCTCTCATCATCTTTGAATCCCCAGCCCGGTAGCGGCAAGGGTTCTCACGGCAGGGCTTCTAACGACAGGGCTTCTAACGACAGGGCTTGCCAATCATCTGGGCGTGCCGGCTATGGCAGCCGTCGTGCAACTGAGACTTCCTCGTCACCTTTGCGCCGACCTTCGGGGCGCCCGATGCCGTCGCGGCACCTGATATCTGGGCTTGCGCCGGCACCGAGCCGGCGAGGACAGAGAGCGCCAGAACGATCTTGAGGATTGCCTTCATCATGCCTCCTGAGGTTGTCCGAACGGTACGAAAAGTAGCGCTACCAATGTGAGCGTTACACAATGTAGCGTTACATTCAAGTTCGTTCCGAGGCATGTCGACGAACCGTTGCCCTCGACGCGGACCGAGACAGGGCAAAGTGGAGGGAGCAAAGTGGAGGGGGCAAAGTGAAGCGGATCGCTTATCCCAGGTGGGGTTGGGCGAGCGCTCCGGGGAATGGACCGATCAGGCGGGACCCTTCAAAGCGCGCCCGGGACTAAATCGATGCATGGTGAGACGGGGAGGCCGCCCAACTGAGGCGGCCTTGCTCCGTCGCGACGTGCACGCCCAATGTGGCGAGCTGTGGCGGCCTATTGCTTCGTCGTCGGCGGCTCGAAGATGAGGGCGGCTTGGAACACCCGCCCGGCGTCGGTGCGGACTTCGATGGCAACGTCCGTTCGATCCTCGTGTGCCGCCAGGTCGCGCGCGAGGCCGCTCAATGTCTGCGTCGCCTCGATCTCTGCTTCGCGCTGGGTTCGAAACTCCAATCCCTCTTCGTCGGCGTAGAGGCCGGTGTCGTCTCGGATATCGAAAAAGTACCGGACCATGGCGCCGCCTCTCAGTGAGAGTACAGGCGCCAACCCCGCCTCGAGAGGACGGTTCCTAATTAGTTCGGTGGCTGCAATGCGGGTGCTGTCCCAAGAGGCAATAGGCGACCCCGAGGCTTGGTCGGCTCCCGTCGGCCGATGTCGATCGGCTTTGCGTCCAGCTACAGCTGTGGCGGCGTGACCCTTGCTTCGTCTCTCGTAAGGGCGGCCAGCCTATCCAATTGGCTAGCTACGCCAGTTAGGCTCCGGGCGATGTTCTTCAACAGGAAAGCCCTCTCCACCGAAACGCCGGAGGCTTGAGAGAGGGCCTTGTAATGATTTGCGAGTTCTTCGCATTTAGCAGCGTCGATCATAATTGAGCCCATCTATGAAACGGGTCAACAGCTCATCCCTAATACGGTTCCCACGCGGGCGCTGACGACCCTTGGCGTTGCAATACCTCGTATCTTACCACAGGTATTCGCGGTCAAGTTGTGTTCTGCGCCACAAATCAAGCGACAGGCCGGGAAACAGTCTCGTACCTAAAGACGGCCCCGGCCGGTGGGGCTTGATAGGGGTGAGGGCCGGGGCCGCTTGGGGATGCTTGGCCCTTGGCAAAGACCAAGCGAATCCGAGTTTAGTCGACCCTCACCGCGCCTCTGTTCGTTTCAGCACATAATTGCCAAATTTTCCTGACCCGCATTCACATGCGCAAATGCATCTCGAGGGCGGCACGGTTTCCCTATCGTCTGCCAATTGGCAGGCGACGGGGACGTGCGCGTTTGCCTGACCGAGCACTCTCGCAGAGCAGATTTTTCATTGGGTGGCATCGGTTGGAGGATCTCCGACCGAGAGCGCAAGGGCCTGGCGATCATTGAAACAGAGTTTGCAGCCAATCTGACAGGGGGACAGGCCGAACGGCAGCTGCATCAGCTTCAGGGCTCAGCGGACGACTGACTGAGCCCGGGGCCCGAGCCGTCCCTTGGAGCCGCCGGCCTGGGCGTCGCACTTCCCATTGGCCAGCGGTCCATTTGGACTGCGCCCGATGTCTATGCGGGCGAGCGGCCGTCAAGTCCGCCGCATTGCCAAAAGTTCCCGCGACCGATTGGCCACGGCAAACCCTGCTGCGCCTTCGCATGCGCCGCCAACCGGGGCGGCGTGAAGGGCAAGCGATCCGATTGGCGCATGCCGGCGCGACGCTGCCGGGTCAGCGGTGGCGCTCAAAAGAATTCCGACGTGCAATGAGCTAGCCCCGGTAAGCTTACAATCACGCCCGGTGCACGCACCCAGGCTCGGATCGCCAAATTGGCCGCCTTCAAAACCGAGGGGCGCAAGATTTGAAGCGCATCGCGGATCGTTGCGCCCAGGGGCTGCTGAAGGATCCGTGTGCGCAGCCGGGCAACCCGCAATGCACGCACCATCGTTTCAGGATCGGGAAGTCCGCGCTTATCCTCCAGAAGGCTCCAGGCGAGGTGTTTGAGTTCGATGGTCTCCTGGTCAATCTGAGGGAACGATCCCAATGCCGTGATGCTCGCGTGGTTGGTCGTGTCGTAGAACACAAGACCGTCGTCGATCGCCACCATGTCGCCCTGGCAGGCGAGATCGAGAAAGAACAGTTGGTCCACGCCCCAACTGATCGACTTGTAGTTTCGCATCAGGCAACCGGTCTGGATGACCCTGCCGTTGATCAGCAGGGTCGACGGTACAATGCCAAGCCGTCGGGTCTTGCCCGCCAGATAGAGATCCGCCAGGCACTGCTGGCCCGAATACAGATAAATCTGGTGTCCTCGCCGGTACCTTATGCCGCTGTCCTGGACCAGATGGGACGTAGAGGTCATGAATGCAGCTGCAGGGTACGTCCTCGCCATTCTCGCGAAAGTCGCAAGCGATCCTGGCGCGAGCCAATCGTCGTCGTGCAACACTTTGATCCAGTGGCCGCGACATGCGAGCATCGCGTTGTTGGTATTCTCGACCTGGCCCCGGCCGCGGTGGTTCTCGATGACGCGAATGCGCCGATCGCTCCGCGCGTGCTCGGACAGGATGCTCCAAGTCGTGCCTTCTGGTCCTTCGTCGTCGCTGATCACCATTTCCCAGTCGGCGTGCTCCTGCTGCAGCACGCTTTCAATCGCACGGCGCACCATCTCCGGTCGGCGGAAGGTTGGGATTGCCACCGAAATGAATGGGCGGTCTTCTGAACTGTGGGAGCTATCGAACCGCTCGGCGTGCAGTTGATCCATTCCGTCGTACCTCACTCATCGAAGCGGTCGTGAACTGGAAGTGGCAGACCCGCCTCGGGCTTGAACCTGTTCGCAAACACATTGAGCATTCTCGAACCCAGCGAACGAGGCGCCGTGAATGCTAGAATGCTAAGGAGACGATCTCGACGTGGTCATCGTCCATTCGCATGAGATTTGTTCCCGCAGGCCGCGACGTTTCGAAGCGGCCGACGTGGAAAGTTTGCCGTCCGTGCAGTTTGTGCTGTGCAGTTTGTGTCTTGGCCTCACCGATCAATAGATGAGGTTGTAGTCCTACTGTTCCACCCCTCTCAGGTGCAGTCACTAGGTTGGATATGCTGCGCCTGAGGCGTAGGAGTTGTCTGGCAGCTTGCGAGCTTCGCTGTGTCGGACCCAACGTCGCAAGGTCCGCAATGCGCTCTTCCTGCTCGGCGATATGCCGCCGCTTGCCTTTGGCGACGCTGGGCTTGATCCAAATGACGGAGTTGCATGGCGCAGTCCATACGCCAAGACAAACCAAATCAGGCCACTTCGAAATTCAATTTGGGCCAGTGAGGCCGGAAACAGGCCGGGACCACATCAATGAAGGAGGCCGCCAACTGAGGCGCCTTACTTTGCTCCGCTGGACTTTATGGCTTGCTCAACCTCATCGGCCAGCCTGCTAAAATGTAGATTCAGTCTATCGTAGATTTCGCGCTTGACCTTGTCAGTCGCAAGGTCGCGGATCAGGGCGGCCTCTGCCGCGTCCTTCCGGAGCTTTTCGATTGAAGCCTGGAAGTCCTTCATTTCGGCGGCTGCAAGCCGGGAGATCGCGCCCAATCGTCCAGATGGTTCGCAACGTCGGCTTGCCGCGCCTTTCTAATCAGGGCCTCTCGCGCCGGACCCGGTGGAAGCTTGCCGGCCTGCTCTTGAACCTTCTTGGACCAAGCTGCTAGCCGATCTTGAAGAGTGATCTGCTGTTTGACACGCCGCCGGTTGAACATGGCGCGCTCCTTTCCATGAGAGGAAGGCGGGAGCGCTGTGACAGGCGATCTCATCACAGATAAAAGCCACGATCCGGTCTGTGATGCTCCATTAACGCACTTCGAGCCGGCGAGTTCTGTTCAAAATTGTACACAGCACCGGCCACTCACATCTCAAACCAGGCCACTGAGGTCGGAAACAGGACAGCGCCCGGATTTTGGTGCTGTCCGTATTTGACCCCGGTGTCCTAAGTTGAAATTGGCGATGTCCTAATTTCCATTGAGGCAGATCAACGCAATATGACACCGCAGCATAAGCATTGGCCCTCCAACAGGGAGGGATCGCATTGCGGTACGTAGTCGGACTGCTTCTCCTTGGGTTAGCTGTCGGTCCAGCATTGGCCCAGAAGGCCAAAGAGCCCGCCCTTATTGAGCGAACACGACCGGGGGTAACCTACGAAGATTGTGTGGCCCGGTGCCAACAATGCGGCTCGGGCAGAAACCCAGATTGCGTCAAAAATTTCTGCACTGGCTACCCCCATCGGAAATCAGGCGCGAAGCCGCTACCGATAGAGTGTCCACAAACGGATTAGGGCCTGCTCATAGTAACATGAGAGGCCGTCTCAGGGTCGTGCCCCCAGAGGTGGTGTAGCTCGGTAGAGCAAAGCCGCCCGGACGCGCGCCTCAGATAGCGCCGTAGCGGG